>CALGSR010000114.1 GCA_937902115.1 uncultured Bacillus sp.
GAACAATTTCTAAAAAAATTGTTCTGAAGTTGGCTTCAATTTTCTTCTGGTATTCCATGATCCGATGATCGACACTTGGCATATAAGTGTTGACCAATAACGCCATCCCGATTCCGATGAAAACAATGGCGATTTCATTAAAAATAAACCCCCACGTTACTTGCCCTTCTGCTAAAAAGTGAAACACAATTACTGTACTAGAGACGACACCTTCACTTGCCTTCAGCATGACCACCGTTGGGATAAAGAAGATTAGCAACAATCCAACGACGAGTGGATGATAGGCAATGCCTTCAAAAAAGATAATCGAAAACACCATCGCTGTTAAGCAGGAAAGGATTCGTTCCCACGAAGCCTGCAGTGACTTTCTTTTTGTCACCTGGATACATAAAATCGTTAAGATTCCTGCTGAAACAGAGTTCTGCAACCCGAAATACTGCGCAATGAGGATCGCAGCCGTCGCCCCAATCGCTGATTTAATGGTCCGATACCCAATACGAAATCTCATTCATCAATCTCCCTTACTCACGATACCTATTTATTATTAGTGTATCATGGATTCCTTGACAAAAAGGCATGAAAAAAGCTTTGCCCCTTTTAAAGCAGCAAAACTTTTTTCCCATCGCATGATTTTGATTAAAGAATTTTTTCTAAAAAATCCCTTGCCCTTTGGCTCTTTGGCTGGGTAAAGAATTCATCCGGAGGCGAATCCTCTGCGAGCACGCCTCCTTCTAAGAACAGAACCCGGTCTGCAACTTCACGGGTAAAGCCCATTTCATGTGTCACAATCGCCATGGTCATCCCTGATTCTGCGAGTGACTTCATGACATCCAGTACTTCCTTAACCATTTCAGGGTCTAATGCTGAGGTCGGTTCATCAAACAGCATCACTTTTGGTTCCATCGCCAACGCGCGGGCGATGGCGACACGCTGCTTCTGTCCACCGGATAAACGCCCCGGATATTCTTGTGCTTTTTCCGCAAGGCCAACCTTTGCCAGCAGCTCCATCGCTTTATCCTCTGCTGCCTTTTTCGTCACACGCTTCACCTTTAGTGGAGCATAAGTTAAATTTTCCAGTACCGTCATATGAGGAAATAAGTGAAAGTGCTGAAATACCATGCCGACATTTTGTCTGATTTTCATAATGTTTGTTTTTTTATTGGTAATATCGACACCATTGATGTAAACATGTCCGCTTGTCGGCTTTCTAATAAATTCATGCAGCGCAGGAAAGTTGATTTACCGGAACCGGACGGACCGATAATCGCGACCACCTGACCCTCTTCGATCGTTGTCGTAATTCCTTTTAACACTTCCAGACTGCCGAAATGCTTCTTTAACTTTTCAACTTTAATCACCTTTTCTCAACCTCCTTTCGACCGCCTTTCCAATCAAAGATAAGAACATGACTAACACATAATAGATGATACCGGCTAATAGCAGCGGTTCGATAAAACGGAATTTATCGGCTCCTACTTGGTAGGCACGACGCATGACATCCATAACGCCAATGGTCGTCACGATCGCCGATTCCTTTGTTAATGTGATAAACTCATTCATTAAAGCAGGTAAAATATTTTTCACAGCTTGTGGTAAAACAATATTAATCATCATTGGCCGATATGGGACTCCCAGTGCCATCGCTGCTTCACTTTGCCCCTTGTCAATTCCTAAAATACCGCCGCGGATAATTTCGGAAATATAGGCGGTGGAATTTAATCCAAAGGAAATGACCGCTGCGATAAAGGGGTCAATTTGGTAACCGATTATTTGCGGGGATCCAAAATAAATAATCATCAATTGTAATACGAGCGGTGTTCCACGGAAAATCGAGGTATAAGCATCTGCCAGCCAGTTTAGCACCTTAACATTGCTGATCTTAAATAATGATAAGATAATTCCACCTAAAAATCCGATAACACCCGCAAAAAAAGCAATTTGCAGTGTGACTCCCACCCCTTTTAAAATATAAGGGAAAGATGGAAGTACGGATGAAAAATCTAAATTCATAGTACCAATCCTCTCAGGATATTTTGATAATAGAGTATAGCCTCCATTCTCATCAATTACGGACAAAAACGTTCAGAAACGATATTCTGAACGTTTTCTAATACGATTATTATTTAAAGTACTTTTTAATAATCGTATCAATTTCACCGCTTTCTAGCATTTTTTGTAATTCAGTATTGAATTCTTCTCTAAGTTCACTGCCTTTAGGAAATGCAATGGCATAACCACCGTCAACATCCTCAATTGTAAACCCTTCAATCTCCTTGTTCTCTGCCAAATATCCTTTTGCTACGGTATCTTCAATAATTGCCGCATCTAGACGTCCAGCCATAATTTCTTGAATAAGTTCTGGAACACGATTTCTATTTTCCATGCTAAAGCCTATTTCTTCAGCTAGTTCTTTCCCTTTTCCTTCTTGAACCGAACCCATTTGCGCAGCCACTTTCTTACCAGCTAAATCTTCAATTGTTTCAAAACCACTGCCTTTTTTCGAAACGATAAAGTGTTTTGATTCATAATATACTTCACTAAAGTCAGCGTTCTTTTTACGATCTTCATCTGCTGACATGGCTGACATCACAAAATCTACTTGTCCATTTTGCAGGGCTGCAATCAATCCGCCAAAGTCCATATCTTGAATCTTTAATTCATAACCTAGGTTCTCTGTAATCGCTTGTGCAATTTCAAGATCGATCCCCATAAAATCGCCTGTTCCCTCAGTATCAATATATTCAAATGGTGCATAATCGGCGGATGTTCCCATTGTTAACACCATCGTAGATGCATCGCCGCCAGCTGAATCTTTTTCCTCATCCGTTGCCTTGTCAGCACCTCCGCCGCATGCAGCGAGAATGGCCATGACAAGAATACTCATCATCAATAATACGATTTTTTTCAATTTTACTCCTCCTCAATATGTAGTGGCTAATGTATAAAGGTTGCAATCACTTTTGAAATAAGATTTATTTTTAAAGTGAATTTTAACACAAAGCTTGTTTTATGCAATATAAACTACTATTGTTGTATAATAATTTATTTTCTGTCAAATTGATTCCATGTTCGATATACTTTTTATTGTAAGCAAAACTTACATGGTTTATGACACAAATAAAAAAATCCAATAATCACTTGATTATCGGATTGCTGATGGTTCTACTATTCATATATTGAAATAACAAAAACCCGCTTTCTGAATTACACTTCTTCGCAATGTTGTTCAAATGCCTCTTGCAGTTTTTGTACGACAGCCGCAGGATCATGGCCTTCAATTTCGTGTCTTTCAACCATCGTTAAGATTTTTCCATCTTTTAAAAGTGCGAAGGATGGGGAAGATGGGGCATAACCAGTAAAGTAGGTACGCGCTTTTTCAGTTGCCTCTTTATCCTGGCCGGCAAATACGGTCACTAATTGATCCGGTCGTTTGTCATAATGAAGCGAATGACTCGCTGCAGGGCAGGCAATTCCTCCGGCACATCCGCAAATAGAGTTAATCATGACAAGAGTCGTACCTTGTTTTTCAAGAACCGCTTCCACTTCCTCCGCTGTTTTTAATTCTGTATATCCTGCGTTGACGATTTCCTCACGCGCCTGACGAACACCATCGTTCATAAACATATTAAAATCGATTTGATTCATATGATCGCTCCTTTTTCATTTCGTGCATTTTCATCATATCAATAGTGTTATTTTGAATCAAATATGTTGCTCTACACCGATATACGTCTATGCATAATAATTGTGAAGTGAATAATACAAGATCGAAGCAGCATAGTTTTATAGTAGGCTGAAGGGCTCACTGTTGTCTTATACTTTCTGGTACAGGTGGACAAAAGCTGCAACATGAAAGGGCTGACTGCTTTGAACCGACAGAAACGGATGCCTCTGGTGATTATTTTGGGTTTCATTTTGTTCCTCATTCTTGTGATTCAAGTGATCCGCAATATTCGAGTATATATTGTCTACAGTTCAGGGATCCTTCCCTTTCTCCTTATCGGCCTAATCATTCTCGCCATGGCCATTCTTTTTTTCAGACGCTAAAAAAACCCAATTTTTTTATAATAAATTGGGTTTTCTATTATGAAAGGTTTAATCATGTCCAAGTATTGGTTGCGGTATATACGTTTAATCGTTTATTTTACAGAGAGCATCTTCAGTTTTCTTGTGATTCGCGTTTTTACTTTGCCGAGAAGATAGGGGGCTGTAAAGTATTCTCCATGGCTGTTGCGAAGCTGAATATTTCCGATGCTTCTAAATTTGTTCATATCGCCTTCCCCTGGAACTTGGAACCTTCCATTGATATTTAATGTATCCCATCCCCAAGGAAATTCGAAGCAAAAATGTAAAGCCTCTGAAGTTAAGGCTACATCACATTTGTTATAGTCTAGATCCACTTCTGCAAAAGTCTCATCTAGAACCGATACTTTAAATGCCCTTTCATAGTCAGTTAGATAAATAACAGTTGGCTGCTTCACCACTAAACGCTTAACAAGAAAGAGATTATTCTTTTCCTTAAAATCCTGCACAAATTTAGCATAGGTTTCTTTCAATTTTGGCAGTTCAACTGTTTGCGTTCGAATCAAATTAGGAGCTTCCGTAATTTTTTTATAGTCTTCGTTGTATTTGGCAATGGCAGCTAAGGAATCGTG
>CALGSR010000115.1 GCA_937902115.1 uncultured Bacillus sp.
ATAGTTAATGCTTTAATCGGGCTTAAATAACCTGATTTAATGGCTTTAGGCAATGTGTATTCAAAAGCTAAACTTTCAAAATATGTACCTAAATTGCGCATATCTCCACGGTCTGGAGTCGCTGTTACTCCAAGTACATTGGCCTCGTCAAAATAATTCAGAACCCGTTGATATCCATCTGATATACAATGGTGTGCTTCATCAATGACAATGGTATCGAAAAAATCTTTGTCGAATTGATTCAATCGTTTTTCACGCTGCAAGGTTTGAACACTTCCAACCACAACCCGGAACCAGCTGCCGATAGAAGTCTGTTCTGCTTTTTCTGTAGCACATTTTAATCCGGTACTCTTTTCTAGTTTGTCTGCTGCTTGTTCTAACAATTCGCCCCGGTGAGCAAGGACGAGAACACGCTCGCCCTTTTTAACACGATCCTCAATTACCTTGCTAAATACAATCGTCTTGCCGCATCCGGTAGGAAGAACTAGCAATGTTTTCTTAATACCTTGTTCCCATTCATTTTGAATAGCTTCTCTAGCACCTTGTTGGTAATCTCTAAGTTTCATAGTTTACCTCCTAAAATTGCCCCGGTGTAAATGCGCCTTGTTGCTGATTATTCATAGGGAAAGGTGCTTGATTTTGTGATGGTTGCTGATAATTTTGTTGTTGCATTGGTTGTTGATATCCTTGTTGTTGTCCGCCATTATGTTTTAAATAATCTCCATAAGGATAAAAGGTTTCGACTTGGTTATTTACTCTCTCTTCACCTTTAGACATGTATTTATTTTCAACGATTTTACATCTCCCTTTTGAGCCGGTAACGGTATTCCAATTCATTCTTAGTTTTTCACCCGGTTTTTTTTGACCAATTCCTATGAAAAAGTTAGAAAGAAATCCTTCTGTTTTTGTGTGTAGCATGAGATTATGAAAAACAGCAACATTACCGTGTTCCGGACTGTGAATGGTTAATTCTAATTTCGCTTGATTACAAGCAGGCATTTTATCGCTACCAGCAAATCTACTACGTTCAAATTTTGCTACCGTGAAATTGTAATCACCGGGAGGCAATATTATAAAATTACCGCCTTCCTTTTCTATCTCATCATCCCAACCTAATTCGCGTTCGATTTCTTGACTCATCTAAAATTCCTCCTGTGTAATGTTTTAATTGAATGGTAAACTATTTCTAAAATCAACTACCATGCCATAAACTTGCTTCCATGCTCCTACCAAAACACCGTCAATAAATCCAGTATCATAGTTTGTAATTGGTGTGCCTAATGGGTAGTATCCCCTTTTGCTAACTACAGCTTGAATCTCTTCCTCAGAAACATGATCTTTTGTCATCAAATCACGTAATGATTGAGGAATCATTGGATTTAATTCCACTGTATTTGTTACTGGCGGAGCACTATGCACAGCTTGTTGCTCTGCCGCCGGTTGAATTTCCTGAATAGGTTGCTGTATCTGTGGTTCTGAATTTTGCACATGAATGGTTTGTGTTTGTGCTGCTCTGTCAAAAATATGAGCTATATATGAATAATCCATCGGAAACTCATCCGGCAACCCATGTCGATTTTTAGCATCCCAAGCAGGATGGTGATTAGCATAAATCGTTCTTACACCGCCTTGCCCTTTGTGTTTCTTGCCTTTATCATCTGTTGAAACACTATAAGTCTTGTAATTCATAAACAGGACCATATCAGCCCATTCTTTGACGAGTGCAGAGGTACGTGCTGAAGTCTTTTTTCCTAGTTTTAGTTCATAACGGTCATAAGCCCCCATTTCATCTGGTTGTTCAAATTTTCTAATTTGAGCATGAGCTGTTAACACAACGTTAATGCCTACATCAATGACATCACTTAAAATATTCAAAAAGCGTCCAATTTCTTCTTCTAGTTTTATATATCCACTGCCATATCCAAAATCTTCAATAGATTTTTTTTGATTCGATTGGCAGAGGTGTTCGATCGCCATTCGTTCCGCCCAATCAATCGTATCGATTATTAATGTCTTGCAAGGTTTATTATTTTTAACGAATTCAACTTCCTGATTTAAAAATGTCCAGCTGGACGGCTTTTCAAGGCGGGCAACATCCATATTACCGGTACTGCCTTCCGTATCAATAAATAGAGGATCCGGAAAACGTGCAGAAAATGAAGATTTTCCAATTCCCTCTGGGCCATATACTACAACCTTTTGCGCCTTAGCAATTTTTCCTTTTATAATGTTCATTAAAACTCACCTGCTTTCCATTTTGGTGCTTCAACTTTTGGTTGTTCCGGTGCTTGTTGTTCTATTATATTTTGCCCAACAACATAACCATCTTCGATGAGAATAGAACATTCCTCTCCAGTCGAAACTCTTGTAGCGATCGCTTGTAATCCTTCTTGTTCCAACCATTTTCCAAATTCATTCAAAGTGTCTATATCCATCTGTTCCAATTTGTCTAATAGGATAAAACCGCAATCAGGTTTCAATTTACGGACAATTGCTGTAGATACTTTTAGTTGGTCAGAACCACTCATGTTATCCCACTTTTGACCTTTATAAACGAGTTCCCCATCATCTACTGATAAATCTGGAAGTGGTAAATCTGCATTTGTTAATAAATCTGTTTTTTGCTTTCGAATGACATCAATTTGACCACTAAGATTGTCATATTGTGCTCTATACTCACTAGCATCTGTTTCGGCCTTATCTTTATCAAGATTAGCACGTACCTTACGGTTAATTTCGTCAATCTGTTGGATATTTTGCTCGAGTGCTTCTGTTGATTCATCGATTAGATCTAATGCATCCTTTTGGGCAATATCTAAATCCTTAGAAGTTTGTTCAAACATGGACTTTGCGTCATTTAATCGCTTTGTTAAACGTTCAATTTCATTTGCTTGGCTTGTATATAAAGCTTGAATTTGAGTTACACGCTGACGCTTCATTTGATTTTCTCCATTTTGAGCAAGAATTGCCTGCTGCTGCTGAATTAAACTCGAAGCAGATATCGGTTCCTTTGGAGCATCCGGGAAATAAGGCTGTTCTTTGGCAAACTTTGCTTTCTGGTCAGCAATTTGTCCTATAGCCCTACGATTGTTATAAATCTCCTGTTCTTTCTTCTCCAA
>CALGSR010000116.1 GCA_937902115.1 uncultured Bacillus sp.
GATTGGCTGCGGCGTTGCTATCCCTCATGGGAAATCAGCTTCGGTTAAAAAGACTTGTGTAGCAATTGCAAAATTGAAAGAGCCGATCGAATGGGAAACAATTGATGGAGAACCTGTTCAGGTAGTTATTCTTTTTGCTGTTGATGACAAAGATAAAACGAACTATTTTATTAAACTGATGTCCGAAGTAGCTCGACTGCTTGCAAGAGAGGATTTTTGCAGGAACCTCTTATCTGCTAAAGACAAGAATGAACTGCTTAGACTTTTTCAATAATCAAACAAATAATGAAAGGAGGTGAGAAGTTTGAGAATTGTTGGAATTACTGCTTGCATCGCTGGCATTGCTCATACATATATTGCGAAGGAGAAATTGGTAAATGCAGCCACCGAACTGGGACACTGGATAAAAATCGAAAGCCAGGGCACCATCGGTGTAGAGGATGAACTCACTAATGATGAAATTGCAAAGGCTGATATTGTAATTATCGCAGCAGATATTGGAATTTCGGGCAGGGATCGTTTTAAAGGCAAGCGGATCTTGGAAATCCCGATTTCTATCGTTATGAAATCACCGAAAGCCTTACTCAACAAAATTGAGGAAAGACTTAAGGAATAAGAATAATCATTCTGAGCTTTGAAAAGAGGTACGAAAATGAAACTTACTAATGTCAGAAAACACTTAATGACGGGGATTTCTTATATGATTCCTGTCGTAGTTGCCGGTGGGCTCTGTATGGCGCTGGCAAAAATCCTGGGCGGCGCACTGGTTGGCAACGCTGAAGGCACAATTCCCTGGATGATTAATTCAATCGGATCGGCAGCAATGAGTTTTGTGGTACCTGTGCTGACTGCGTTCATTGCTTATTCGATTGCCGACCGCCCTGGTATTGCTCCCGGGCTTGCCCTTGGCCTTGTCGCGAATAATTTGAAGGCAGGCTTCCTCGGGGGGATGCTCGCTGGTTTCCTGGTCGGTTATTTTATTCTTTGGATGAAAAATAATATCAAAGTTCCCAAGTCACTACAGGGATTGATGCCTGTCATGTTTATCCCGTTCTTTTCCACGCTGCTGATTGGCCTCGCCATGTATCTGGTTCTTGGAAAGCCGATCGCTGCTGTTCAGGACGCGATTACGAATTATTTGAAAAGTTTACAGGCTGGCGGAGCAAAATTCGGTCTTGGCGCAATCATTGGCGGTATGATGGGCGTTGACCTTGGTGGCCCAGTAAATAAGACTGCCTCTGCATTCTGCAATATGCTTCTTGCTGAAGGTATCACCGGTCCTACTGCCGCGAAAATTATCGGAGGTATGACCCCGGCACTTGGAATTGGTGCTGCTGTTCTTGTTGGAGGTAAAAAAAGATGGAATGCGGCTCAGCTTGAAGCAGCGAAAGCTGCCCTGCCGCTAGGTTTGTGCTTCATTACTGAAGGCGTCCTTCCGTTCGCAGCCGTAGATCCGATTCGGGTTATTGCTTCTTCAATTATTGGTGGTGCTGTTGCTGGAGGTTTAACGCAATTGTGGGATGTTGCAAGCCCGGTTCCTCATGGCGGTGTGTTTGTTATTCCTGCTATGACAAATCCATTGGGCTTCATTGCGGCATTACTTATTGGTTCTTTCGTAACTTTTGCTATCTATTATGCACTGAAATTTAATACGAAACAGGAGAGCGAAACGAAAGAGGATTCCAGTGAACTGGATATGTTGGAGTTAAACTTGTAAAAAATTCATAGAATGTTGAATTCCCCGGAAAAATAAAAATTTGGGGAATTCTTTCTGAGAAAAGGAATAGTCTATTATGTATGTTCCAATGAAAGTGATTTTGGATGATGCGAATAAAAATTACTATGCGGTTCCTGCTATCAATGTTGTTAGCATGGAGCTTGCTCGCGGAGTTATCAATGCAGCCATTCAGGAGAATGCACCACTGATCTTAAACATTGGCGAAGGGCAAATGAAGAACCATGGGCATGCTGACGTGATGGTACCGATGATTTCTCATCTTGCAGCAAAAGCTCCTGTTCCAATTGCTCTTAATTTAGATCACGGGAAGAGTTGGGAGGCTCTTACACTTGCCTTTCGTAGCGGTTTTTCGTCGATTATGATTGATGCATCTCTGTATGACTTGGAGGAAAACATTGCTCGAACTGCCGAGGTTGTCCGAATGTGCCACGCACAGGGTGTCAGTGTGGAAGGCGAGCTTGGTCATG
>CALGSR010000117.1 GCA_937902115.1 uncultured Bacillus sp.
ACAATGTTCAAGGGGAATCAATCGTGAACAAAGTAATAAACAAATGGAGGGTATAAAATTGGATAGCAAGGAAAAGGATTCTAAAGGCAATTTCCAAGTAAAGAACGATATCTATAATAACATTACTCTTTCTGTTAATTTCGGTGATTCAATAAATCTATTAGCTCTTATTGCAGGTTGCTTGGTTATTAAAAGTATTTCTAAACAATGCAAAATGAATAAGAAATTACAAAAAAACACTAAAATTAAAGTATGATTTCTCGGGGAACAGAAAAATCTGTTCTTTTTATTTTTTCACCCATCATTCATCATTTTAGTGGATGAGCATAATAGGGTCCAAGTGGATGATTACAAACGCATTTTTTTGAATTATCATATTAGTTGGACTTTATGTTAATGGAATCCACTAAAAGGAGTGTAATCGTGATGAAAATTGGTTTTATCGGTTTGGGTACCATGGGTCTTCCAATGGCACATAATTTGTTGAAAAGTGGGCATGAGCTTATTATTTATAATCGTACAAAAGAGAAAATGAGTGTTCTTGCAGAGAATGGGGGGATGATTGCTCGCTCACCTAAAGAAGTAGCCGCGCAAAGTGAAATCGTCTTCACGATGTTAACAGCGGATGCCGCTGTTGAGGAGGTCATCCTCGGTGAAGACGGGATTATAGAGGGAGCCTATCCAGGATTAATTGTGATTGATTCCAGTACGATTGCACCGAATACAAGTAAAAAAGTAGCGGAAGAACTTTCACGCCATGATGTTGAAATGCTGGATGCACCAGTAACCGGCAGTGAGCCACAAGCGATTGAAGGAACGCTGACGTTTATGGTTGGCGGTAAAAAGGAACTTTATGAAAAATGTATGGATCTATTTCTAGTGATGGGGAAAGTCTCCTATTATATGGGAGAAAATGGACAGGGCTCCTATATGAAACTGGCAAATAATTCGATGGCTGCCATCAACCTTCTAGCGTTCTCAGAGGCGATCACTATGGCTACAAAGGCGGGGATCGACCCGGAACTTTTTGTACAGGTAATAAGCAGCGGGGCAGCAAGAAGCGGCATGGCAGAAATTAAAGCAGCAAAAGTGATTAATCGGGATTTCCAGCCTCACTTCATGGCGCAGCTATTACATAAGGATCTTGGTCTGGCTTCTGATGTAGCGAAAGAATTAGAACTTTCAGCTCCGGTTCTGGCGCTTGCAAAAGAAATTTTTCAAATGGCCAAGGCAAAAGGATATGGTGCAGAAGACATGAGCGCTGTTGTTAAGTGTTATGAGGAATGGGCAGGGATTACGGTTAAAAAGGCGAGTGTAGAAATTTAATATAAGATCTGTGTGAATGAAGAGGGGGAACAGCTAAATGAGAGTATCCCCTCTTTGTTGAGCTAAGGGAATAACCGGAATTATTTTCGGAATATTCGCAAACCTATAGATAGGATTATATATTTATTTAGGAAATAGTTAAAATAAGAGGTAAATTGAAATGATAGACAAACATATACATGCAAATTTAAAAGATTTACGTCAGAATATCAATGTCAATACGGGCAGTGCTGCATTAGTTGCTACTATTTTTGGATGTACTGGTCCTGTTTTAAATATTATAAGTGGAGCTGCAAACGCCGGTTTATCGTATGCCCAGACAATAAGCTGGATATTCGCGATTTATTTTTTTAGTGGATTAGTCGGGATATTTTTATCATTAAAGTATCGGCTTCCGATTTCAGGAGCCGGAACCCTCCCTGGAGCTGTATTAGTTGCAGGTTCTTTAACACATTTTTCATTAAACGAAGCAATCGCCGCCTATCTAGCAGCAAATATTCTTGTCCTTATTCTTGGTGCGTCAGGCTTAATCGATAAAGTGATGAAATGGATACCAATTCCAATCGTGATGGCCATGATTGTTGGTGTAATGATTCGTTTTGCGACGGAAATGATCACATCGATTACGGTTTCACCATTACTCGCAGGAACAGCTATTCTCGTATTTTTGCTTTCATCACGCTATTTGAAAAAGGTCCCACCTGTTTTAACGGCACTCATTGCTGCTCTCCTTTTAGCCATCTTTACGAATGCGTTTGAAGTTCAGAATATTCATTCCGTTTATACGGTTCCACAATTAATCATGCCGGTATTTAGTCTTGAAGCCATTTTTTCGATTGGAATTCCACTTGCATTACTGATTATTTGCAGTGAAAATGCTCAAGCAACTGGAGTGCTAATGGCGCAAGGATTTAAGCCTCCGAACAGTGCAATGGCTATTTGCGGTTCCGCTGTCGGAATTCTTGCTTCCTTCTTCGGTGGTCATGCGACGAATATCGCTGGAACGATGACAGCGATTTGTTCCGCAAAAGAGGTAGGAGAGAAAGAAAGCAGATATGCGTCGTCGGTTCTGAATGGGGTGTTCTTTTCCACCTTTGGTCTATTGGCCTCATTAATCATTCCATTTGTGATCGCGATGCCTATTGTAATCGTAAATGTGATTGCCGGGCTGGCTATGCTAGGGATTCTCATAAATTCCCTAAAAACCGCTTTTTCTGATAGTAAGTTTCAAATAGGTGCTTTTTTTGCCTTAATTATTGGAGTATCAGGTGTGAACTTTTTCAATATCAGTGCTCCATTATGGGCCATTCTTGGAGGTTTGCTCGTTTCATTTCTAATGGAAACCGATCATTTTAAACGGAAAAGCATGGCGAATGACCAAATGGTGCCAATGGAGCGAAAGGTGAAGACTAGTTGTTGAAACGAATGGATGTCTTGGAGAAAAAGTCTAAGTAAAAAAAGGGATTTTTGCGAATGTTGGTAAAAATGGAATTGAATCCTGCGAAAGCAGAACTCATTAATGGCTTTTTTGAAACATACTTGTCTCTAAATTAGAAAGAGAAGGAAGAGCTTATGGAAGAGATCAGACAGTTAGAACAAAAAGAAGCAGAACAAATTTTTAAACTGCCGAATTCATGGCGGGAAAAAGGAAAGAAAGGGGGGGAATTGGAAGAAAAGAGACAAATTGCCATTCAGAAGTTAAAAGAAGGATTATTCACTTGAGTTAATTGAAAAAATCACGAAGCTTGAACGTAATGAAATTGAAGAGTTAAAGGCTGATTTAAAATAACAGCTATTATAATTTCCACTCACATGGATCATTAAAGCGTCCTTTACAGAAGGACGCTTTAAATTTGATAAATTAATTGTACAACGCCTGAAGAGAATGTGTTCGTATCCACCAGTTTTAAATTCAACCTTTGTTTAAAATTGACAAATAACGGTTTTCCCTCTCCCAAAATAACAGGATGGACAGATAATCTGAATTCATCAATTAGACCTAAATGGATAAAAGTTGTAATCAGACTTGCCCCGCCATACAGCCAGATATCTTTTCCGGGCTTGCTCTTTAGCTTGGCCACTTCTTCAGGAATGTGATGATTGATGAATATGGCTTGATTATCGTTTCCTTTTTGTGTTTTGGAAAAAACAACTTTCTTTTTCCTATGAACTAGCTTCCACATTTCTCTTTCAGCATCATCCATCGTATCTGGAACAAATTGTCCCCATAAATCGTAACTTTTTCTTCCATAAAAAATTGTATCAATCGAGTTTAAAAATTTATCAAACTCCATTTCAGGGTCCATGATGCACCAATCCACTTCACCATTTTTCCCTTCAATAAAACCATCTAACGTAACGGCTAAATCTAAAATGACTTTTCTCTGCCTTGCATTACTTGACATTCCTTTTCCTCCGATTATTCATGGAATACAGTTTTTTTCAGTTATATGCTTTGACAGTTCTTCTTGGTTAATTATATCTAGAATTTCAAAGGGAGCAAATATCAACAACCATAACTAGGGAATCTTTAGGAAGCCGATATGCAAGATAGTTTGAAAATTATGGTATTATAGAGCTATAGTATCTTTGAACGAAAACCACTGTCTGACAATGAAAAGAGGGACCAGTATGGTTAAGCAAGGGATTTACGAACAAATCATTAATCAGGAGCTCAAATATGAACTGAATAAAATAGATAACTCCTTCGACATCGGCAAAGAACCACTAGATGTGGAGGAAGCTCGAAAAATGCTGGCTTCTTATATTTCTGTTGTAACGAGAAGAGCACTGAGATTTGTTCGCGAAAGTGAAAGCGATGACAAACAAGCGTTGCTGCAACAGATCCAGACATGCAATTCGATTATTTCAATCTTGAGCGAAAAATTAAACGAAGAGGAATTTGATTCTCTGAAAATCGCTGAAGAGGGAGAAGTACTAACTTACATCTATTCGAAAATCAATTCCGTCAAAAGCATTATGAAGGAAGAAGTCATTCGTCCTGTAACTTCTATGTCGGAAAGTTCTCTTTTCACAGGGTCAAGTTTCGAGCCCAATATGCTTGGAGAATTGAAGAAGGAGATTATTACCGCAGACACGATTGATATGCTCGTTTCTTTTATCAAATGGAGCGGGCTGCGTTGTATGATCGAAGAATTGGCGGCGTTCACAAATCGTGGCGGCAAACTGCGAGTCATTACGACTTCTTATATGGAAGCAACGGATTTCAAGGCCATTGATGAACTAAGTAAACTCAACAATACAGAAATCAAAATATCCTTTGATGTGGAAAGAACAAGACTCCATGCAAAAGCCTATTTATTCAAAAGAGAAACTGGCTTCAGTACAGCATACATTGGTTCCTCTAATTTATCGAATCCAGCATTAACTTCCGGCCTAGAATGGAACATCAAGGTGACAGAAAAGGACTCCTTTGATATTTTGAAAAAATTTGAAGCCACCTTTGAAAGCTATTGGAATGACCGGGAATTTATCTTATTCGACCATGAAAAAGATGAGGATCGGAAGCGCCTAAAGCTAGCTTTATCAAAAAAGACAAATGAAACCGAAAACAAGTACAGTTTTCTTTTTGATATCCAGCCTTATTATTATCAAAAAGAAATCCTTGTGAAGCTCCAGGTAGAAAGGGAGGTTTTTGGCCGGACAAAGAACTTGCTCGTAGCAGCAACAGGTGTCGGAAAGACAGTAATTTCAGCTTTTGATTATAAACGTTACTATATGTAGCATAAGAATTCAGCCAAGCTCTTATTTGTTGCCCATCGAGAAGAAATTCTTAAACAAAGTCTGGACACCTTCCGCGTCATTTTAAAAGATGCTAATTTCGGCGACATGCTTGTTGGCCAACATCTGCCGGCATCATTGGAGCATTTATTTGTCAGTATTCAAAGCTTTAACAGTAAAAAATTGTATGAACAGATTTCATCAGATTTCTATGATTTTATCATCGTTGATGAATTCCATCATGTGGCCGCGGAATCATATCAAAAACTGCTGAATCATTTCCGACCGAACATTCTTGTAGGCTTAACGGCAACACCCGAGAGGATGGACGGCAAGGATATTGTTGAATATTTTGACGGCAGAATTGCCGCAGAAATGAGATTAACGGAAGCGATCAATCAAAAACTGTTCAGTCCATTTCAATATTTTTGCATTAGCGATACCGTGGAGTTATCCAAATAATATCATATATTGTACCGTTGCTTTACTCAATACTTTATATAGTCATCAGAATGTGTAAATTAAAGTATAGGAGAAGCAGGATTGAACTGATAAATGGGATGAGGTAGTTCGTCAAATTGCTGAAAATGTGCTATTTTTCTTTAAATCTTTAGAGGGTGATAGAAACGTCACTCAGTAGGAAAAATAGGAAGCATCTGGGTTCGATTTAAGGAAAACTGCTCAATGGATTTAGGGAATCTATTATAATTCTCATATCTAAACACCCTAATTAAATTCTGTAAATAGAGGGTGTTTGATTTTGCTTGGAATTGGAAAAAACCGCAAGAAAGATTATGTTAGATGATAAGTTAAATTTGTGTTATATTGTTGAAATTAACAAGTATCTTATATACAGAACTTATGTTCTGTGTTAAAGTAATATTAATATGAAGAGATTTTAATTAAAAAAATACTTCTTTTTAGAGGGGGGAGTTAATATGAGTACTGAAAATAAGCCGTTAAATGTACTGGACCTTTTTGCGGGTGCTGGTGGATTAAGTAATGGGTTTGAACAAACAAAGATGTTTAAAGTGAAGGTTGCAGTTGAAATAAATGAAAATGCAAGAAAAACCTATGCATTAAACCATCCGCATGTAAATGTAGATTATAAGGATATAACTACTATAGAATATAAAAGTGCAGATGGAACATTTAAAGAGCAATTTAAAGACATTGATATTGTTATAGGGGGGCCACCTTGTCAGGGATTCTCCAATGCTAATAGACAGAAAAACACTCTTATTTCATCTAACAATCAGCTAGTGAGGGAATATTTACGCGCTATTGAGGAAATTTCTCCAAAAGCATTTGTTATGGAAAATGTAAAAACTTTGGAATCAGATAAACATAAATTTTTTGTAAATATTGATGACACAGAAGAATTAGAAAAACTAGATATTAAACCAGATCCTGAAAATATTATTTTAGGAAGTAAAACACGATATTCTGAAAACCTTGTTTCTTTTTTGATGAATGCCCATGAAACAAAGCTTGATTTGGAACCGTATTTAATAAAAAAAGATATTTTTTCAAAATTAAATGTCCTATCAAGGAAAATAAACAAAGATTCTAATGCTGAACTACAAAAATATCTTTCAAAAGAAAAAAACAGACAGTATTTTATTAATCTACTTAATAAATGGAGTGATCTCCACTCTTTTTATTGGGATGACAAATATCAATTTGATTGGATAAGTTTTGGGGAATAGAGGATAATGGGGAAATTACTGAAAGTATCAAAAATCTTTTTTCTGATCTAATTGAAACTCAGAGGATAATAAATAAAATCTACGAAGTTATTAATAATAAAGTAATATTATATGGTTTAGAAGTAAACAACAATGATAATATAGTGATTCAGTTAAAATCATTTAACGTATTTGATTATTTAACGATTAAATTAGAATATTTAGGATACTTTTTAAATAATGGAGATCATATATTCAATGCTGCAGATTATGGGGTACCTCAACAGAGAAGAAGGTTAGTATTAATAGGCGTTCATAAAGAAGAATTAAAGGGAGGAAATTTGGAAGAAAACCCAATTAGATTACCCCGAAAATTACTTTCTGAACCAAATGGATATTTTAAAATATATCATGCAATAGGAGATTTAGAGGAAATTCCTCCGAAGACCGATGTTAAAGATGACGAGATGGAGAAAGATTTAACAAATATTCTGGATCATCCATTAAATAGATATTTAAATAATTCTCATAAAGTTTTTAATCATGTTAGAACAGAAACAAGAGACATGGCATTAAAAAGATTTGAAGCTCTAAACCCTGGTGAAAACTTTCATAATTTAGATGAGTCTTTAAAAACAACTTATACTGACCATACTCGAACTCAAAATACTATTTATAGAAGACTTGATTATGAGGAGCCTGCGGACACTGTTTTAAATGTAAGAAAGTCAATGTGGGTACATCCCCAAAAAAATAGGGCAATAAGTATAAGAGAAGCAGCAAGGCTACAATCATTTCAAGATTCATATAAATTTTGTGGTTCTAAGGATTCCCAGTACCAGCAAATTGGTAATGCTGTTCCCCCATTATTTGCAAGAGTAATTGCAGAAAGTCTTTTAGAATCTCTTGGGTATGATGTTAAAGAAAAAGTGAAAGATATTATTTTATTTAAAGAGAAGGTAACAGTACAATAATAAGCATAAATAATAAAAGCGTACAATTCAGGTAAATATCACAAATAGCCGTATATCCCGATTTTATTAATCGAATATACGGCTTCTTTCAATTATTTACAAAAAATCCTGCTGAATCTTTTTGACCAATGCATGTATTGAACTAAAAATATCAGGGGTTTGATGGATGCCGAAGTTCGGTAGAGCCGTCAAAAAATTTCTTTCAGTATTCATAGAATTCAACGCCGTTACGCTTTGTTGTTTCTGCTAAACTTAAATAGAAAGCGTTTACCTTAGCGCCATCTTCATTAACTGAGTATAGCCATTTTTTTCGATCATACTTGTACGATGGCTTTTTCTACTGGATTATTGTCTATTTCAATACGACCATCTATCAAAAACGCTTTTAGAACTTTTGCTCTGTTTAGAGTACATTCAGTTGCCTTCGCTAAAGCATTTTTTCCGTAAAATGGTGAGTACCTGTTGATGTATATGATTGCCTTCCAAACTGAAGCATTACGAGATTGTTAAATGGCATAGGGAGCTAGTGAAAAATAATATTGACTAATTATTTAATTGGATAATATTACGTTCGTAAATCAATTTACGAACGTGTACACAACAATATATACTTGTTAATATATAGTTTGTAGAATAAATCTATAATAACTAAGACGGTGATCCATATCATTCTTCGAAAGTTTGGTTATATACAGGTTATAAGTAAGGAGCAAAAT
The DNA here is from genome assembly GCA_937902115.1 of uncultured Bacillus sp. Classification (GTDB taxonomy): domain Bacteria; phylum Bacillota; class Bacilli; order Bacillales; family Cytobacillaceae; genus Bacillus_BD. The sequence goes on from CALGSR010000117.1 coordinate 8,446, forward strand.
GAAGTACAGCAACTTAAAGAAATTAAGAAAAGAGGAATAAATGAACGTAATATTTTCATAGATAATTGTAGCGGTCAGTACTACAATCGAACCCAATACCAACAGCTAAAACGATTGTTGAGAAAAGGTGATGTAGTATACCTCCATTCTTTAAGTCAATTTGGTAGGAACATTATAGAGATAATGAAGGAATGGACTGACATCACAAAAATCATTCAGGCTGATATTGTGGTGTTAGATATACCTAATCTTGATACAGCCCAATATAAGGACAGTTTCGGAATATCAGTTGAAGATTTAGTCTTACAGATCCTTTCTTGGATAGAACAAGTGGAGAATAATCTAATTCGGAAGAGGAGAAGAACAGAAATTAATATAGGTTCACAAAATGGTACATCTGTCGGCAGACCTAAAGTCTGTATTACAGAAGAATTCGTACAAGCATATGATGAATGGAAATCCGGAAAAATAACAGCCGTAAAGGCTATGGAACAAATAGGAATAAAGAAAACGACTTTTTATAAGCTGGTTAAGGAATATGAAAATTCTTTTAAATAGATTTTTACTTTATAAGAAAAGTTGGTGAAAGATTGAAAACAGAAGTAGTACAGCCAGTTGTCTCAAATTTTATTAAATCTTTAAGAGATATTGGATATACATTTGAAGTAGCTGTTGCAGATGTGCTTGATAATAGCATCTCTGCAACAGCAAATAATATACAAATTGCCTGCCTCCCCAGCCCCAAAACAGTGTTTACCTTATTAGATGATGGTATTGGCATGTCTAACGGTGAGTTGATTGATGCCATGCGTTTAGCAGCCAATGACCCAGACTCTCTCAGGGATGGTGCTGATTTAGGCCGTTTTGGATTGGGGTTGAAAACAGCATCCTTTTCCCAATGTACGGATTTAACGGTACTATCAAAAAAAGAAGGAATCGTATCCCTTAAACAATGGGATCTGCAATATATTTCCCGAAAAAACGAATGGTTATTAATAACACCTGATATAAAAAGGTATAAAAATATACCATTATTTGATGAGTTTATGAAACTAGAAAGTGGAACATTAGTTGTGTGGCGCGGGATTGATACTTTTCAGGAATCCGACATTCCGAGTAAGGTAGATATTTTAAGAAGCCATTTATCATTAGTTTTTCATTGCTTTTTAGAAGGTATAGTGCCTGGTAAAAAGGCCTTGAAAATAAATGTGAACGGTCAGCAATTGGAACCATTTAATCCGTTTAATCCTAAGCATATCGCAACCCAGCAATTGATGCCGGAAAAAATAAAGTATTTGGATTCAGAAATTCTTGTGCAACCTTATATCCTGCCACATCATTCTAAATTATCACAGCAAGAATTTGAAAAATACGCAACAAAAGATGGCTACACCAAATCACAGGGGTTTTATTTATATCGTGCTCATCGTCTGCTTATTTATGGAACATGGTGGGGCATGCACAGAACAAATGATGCCCATAAACTTGTTCGAATTAAAATCGATATCCCGAATAATCAAGATTCCGCATGGGGTATCGATATAAAGAAATCATCCGCTAATCCCGTCAGTGAAATTAAAAAAGATCTTAAGCGCATTATTCAGCAAGTAACCGTAAAAGGTTCGAGACCTTTTACAGGCAGAGGAAAAAAAATTGAAGATAAAACAACAACTCGATTTTGGGAGCTTTTGGTAGATAATAACGAAATTCACTTCGTCATCAATCGGGATCATCCGATTATCCAGAGTTTAAAAAATACACTTGATGACAGCCAGCAACACTTATTAAACGTCATATTAATGAGTTTAGAAGGTTATCTGCCATTAGATGCAATCGTAGCTCAGTTGAATACAAACCCACTGAAAGTGAAACAAGAATCATTAATCAATGAAAATGAAATAAAAGCCCTTGTGGAGATTTGGAGATCAAATGGTATTAATGAAGCGTTCATTAAGGAGTTATTAAAAACGGAAGTATATAAAAATAAGGAGGCGTATTTTGAATATGCCAATCATGGGAGAAACTAATCAAAATACCATGTATGATCAGGTAAAAGAAAAGATTGCTGAAAATCTTTCAAAACAAAATGTTTTAACAGAAGAATCCATACTCATAGAAATCGAAAATTGGAAAAGTCTTATTGAATCTACACCACCTGCTTTTCTTAAAACTATTTTAGGAATTGGTGATGAGAACGAGAATGACATCCGTTTATTAACAAACGAGGAATGGAACTACCTTCAAAAGGAATTGGAGCAGTCCTTTATTGTCCGTATTTCAACAGGTTTTTTTGTTACAGGTGAAAAACAGCGGACAAGGGATCTATCTTGGTGGACAAGTAAAAAACAACTGGAAGCGGACAACTATTATTCAGCTAATTATATGAATTACATGAAACGCAGTTTGCCACCGGATGTATTAAGAACCATTGATGAAGACACAAACGCGATTATGAATAACTTAGCGGATCCTGAATTAGAGGATTTTTCGATCTACGGCATGGTAGTCGGCCATGTCCAATCAGGAAAAACCTCAAACTACGCTCACCTAATTTGTAAGGCAGCGGATGCCGGCTATCGCTTTATTGTCGTCATTGCAGGTGGTCAAAATAATTTGCGGAATCAAACGCAAAAGCGATTAGATGATGTTTTTATTGGAGCCAATTATCAGGGGGTCGGACAGCTACCAGGGTTTAAAAGGGAAAAAATGCCAGATAGCCTGACGAATCAGGATAATGATTTTAAAATTGAAACAGCAAAGGCCAGAGGAACCACGAACTTTGAGAATATGCAGCTACCTATCTTAGTTGTGATAAAAAAACACTCGAAGCCGTTGTCAAATCTTTTAGAATGGCTGGACAAGCATTATAAAAACCAAATTGATAAAGCCATGCTGGTTATTGATGACGAATCGGACTATGCATCTATTAATACCAAAAATGAAGAAGATCCTACTGTTATTAATGAAAAGATACGTCTGCTTTTGCAGAAGTTTAATAAGAGTGCGTATGTAGCTTATACAGCAACTCCATATGCAAATATTTTTATAGATCACGAAGCTAAAAATGATGAAATTGGGAAAGACTTATTTCCTAGAGATTTCATTTATGCACTAGATGCACCGACTAATTATTTTGGTGCTGAGAAGATTTTTGGTCAGGAAGATAAAAAGTATGTAGTAGAAATTCCTGACTCTGAAGCTGTTTACGAGTTAGACGAAGATGTTCAATACGAGCCTAATGAAATGCCTTTTGTGATTAAGCATAAAAAAGATTATGTTGATGAAATCAATCAGCTGCCTGAAAGCTTAAAGGATGCTATTCGTTTATTCTTAATTAATATTGCTATTCGCAATTTGCGTAATCAAAAAAAACATAACAGTATGCTTATCCATATCTCCAGATTTACTGATGTTCATATCAAAGTGAAAAAACTGGTAGAAGAATATTTTGATTTACTTGATAAAGACATTAAGACATACGGATCTGTGTCTAATCCATATCAGTATTCTCTTCATTTGCAAGCGATGAAAGAGACATTTAATACAAGACTGCACGATATCGAATTTGATTTTGAAACGATTTTAAAAGAAATATGTAAGATAGTGGATTCTGTACTCATTGTAGATGTGCATCAAAAGGCCAAAACACCTTTGGCCTATAGGGATGATATACAGTCTAACGTGATTGTTGTCGGCGGATTGAGTTTATCACGCGGTTTCACATTAGAGGGATTAAGTGTCAGCTATTTCTTAAGGACAACGATTTATTATGATACACTAATGCAAATGGGCAGATGGTTTGGATACCGGATTGGCTACGAAGATATTTGCCGGGTGTACTTGACTGATGATTTGTATTATAAATTTGCCTTTATCATTGAAGCAACCAATGATCTAATCAGTCGATTAAATGATATGCGCCAAGAAAATCTAACTCCTGAAGATTTCGGGTTGGCAGTACAATTGCATCCGGACAGTCTTCTGCAGGTTACTGCAAGAAATAAATCAAAAAGCACAGAAGATATGTATTTGCAAATGAACCTGGACGGATTAATTAAAGAAACCAGATGGATTAGCAATGTACAGGAAGATATCTATTCTAATGAAATCCTTTTACAAGAAACGGTACAGGCTCTGCAAAAAGCTGGTTTTGAGCACAAAGTAAAGAACAGCCACCTGTGGAAAAATGTAGATAAGTCTATTATTCAAAAATTCGTGGACAATTACCATTTATATAAAAATGATCCACTGGGTATAAAATCTAGAATGCCAATTGATTTTATTAAAGAATATATTCGAAACAGTCAAATAAACTGGGACGTGGTCTTATTCAACGGTACAGGAAAGTCAAAATTCCAAGTTGATTCCATTGAAGTGATACGTCAATTCCGTTCTGTTAAACAAAAACAGGGTTATTTTGAAGTGACAAACAGGCAGCTTTCCCGTGCAAACCCAGAAAGAATTGTAATGCCAGAGGAATTTAGAAAATTAAATTCCAAGAATATGCGAAAGAAATTGGAAAAGCCGCTACTTATGCTACATGCTTTAGATATAGAGGATGAGAGTCAAAATAAATTCCAAGTTGTCGGTTTTGGCATTAGCTTCCCAGTTTTAGAAGATACACAGTTTAGCAGTATTAAAGTCCGTATTAATAATGTATATAGAAAACAGCTAGAAGATGCATATAAAGATGAAGCTGGTGAAGACAGTGACTACGAAGAATAATCCATGGTCGGGGTTAGATGCTCTAAATAGAATTAGAGTCAAAGAATCTATCAATTACAATGCCTTTTGGATAACGGATAATCAAAACCATTATGGATTTTTAATTCAATGTGATGAAGATTTTAAGCAAACACGAGAAATCAAACTTAAAGGCATGGAAATTATTCTTGATCATTCTTCAACCCCAAACCGACTCATTTTACTTTTAAAAGAAAAGAAAGATTGGGAGCTTTTCTTAGTACTGTGCCAGGATCTAATAAACGTCATGAAGGAACAGGATAGAGATATTATTGTAAAGGTCATGCAACGGTTAGAACGTTGGCAGAAACTGCTTCAAAGAACAACTCTGATAGTAATGTCCAAAGAGGAGCAGATGGGGTTATTTAGTGAATTAAAAGTATTACGGGATTACCTTATTCCTAAATATGGATATAGTAACGGTATACACAGCTGGGTTGGAGCACTCGGTGATAATCAAGACTTCCTTTTGGAAAATCTAGCGGTAGAAGTGAAATCATACAGAATGACATCCGGTCATTCTGTATGGGTTTCATCTAAAGAACAATTGAATTCAGAAAAAAATCCATTATATTTGTTTGCCTGTGCTTTGAACGAAGTAGACAGCGGAGAGACGGTTGAGGACCTGGTCCAATCCATTTCAGAAAAAGTAGAAACGGAAAGTCTCTTAAATGAGTTTGTAGAGAAAGTTGAAAAATATGGGTATGTACCAGAATTACATCGGACTGTATTATCAAAATTTCATTTGGAGCAGGTTAAAGGATATGAAGTCAGAGAAGGATTTCCCAAAATATCTTTAGAACATGTTTCCCCGCTGATTCAAAAAATGAAATACAATATTGATTTATCAGGATGTTCACAGTTTCAAGTGAAAATAACTGATATTTTAGTATAGACGGAGATGTAAGAGATGATAACTTTAGAAGAGTTCCATGCAGACTTCTTACAGTCGATTCTTTCAGACTCTGAGAGCCGCGGATTAATGAAAGCTCAGTCTTTTTTCGAATTAGTATGTGAAGATTTAATGCGAATGGGCGATCTAACTAATAATTACGAAATGGCAGAATTCATTAAAACAGGATGCGAAGTTTATGGATACGATTATGATGAAGGCCGAAAAATATTTACATTGATTAATTTTCAATTTTTCCAAGAAGATGGCATTGAAACTCTAATCAAACAACAAGCAACAACAAAGTTTAAACGCTTGAACAAATTTGCTGAGTTAAGTATGAAAGGTCTTCACTATGATTTAGAGGAGACTTCTGATGCTTACTCGCTTGCCTTCACGATTAACCGGCACGTGCAAAATAACTTAATTGATAAATTTCGTTTGATTGTTTTAACAGATGGCAAAATGTCAAAGAATATATCCCATATACCTAACGAATCGATTGAAGGTATCATATGCGAGCATAAAATTATTGATATAGACTATTTATTCAGTATCTATAAGTCTGAAAACAGCTCAGGTTCATACGATATTGAATTAAAAATTCCCTATTTGGAAGTGCATAACACATCAGATGAATATCAGTCCTTTTTAGGGATTATGGACGGGGAACAATTGTTTGAAATTTACGATCAATACGGTCAAAAGCTTTTAGAACAAAACGTTCGTACCTTTTTGCAGTTTAGGGGTGGCGTTAATAAAGGGATAAAAAATACAATTCAGTATAAACCAGATATGTTTTTTGCTTATAATAACGGCATCACAGCAACTGCTACAAATGTTGAAACGAAAGGCGGATATATCACTAAAGTTACCGATTTCCAAATTGTAAACGGCGGTCAAACTACATCTGCTATTTATTCGGCGAAAAAGAACTCAAAGCTGGATATTTCCAATGTATCAGTACAAATGAAATTATCCGTTGTAAATAATATTGAGAAGAAAAGCGAGTTTGTTTCGAGTGTATCACAATATGCAAATACACAGAATAAAGTGAATAAATCGGACTTTTTCTCAAATAGTCCGTTCCACAAAGAGATGAAAGATTACTCTAATCGAATTTGGATGGCTACCCGTGGTGGTTCTCAGAAACGTACTCATTGGTTCTATGAAAGAGTGCGAGGTGAATACTTAAATGAACAGGCCTATTTAACGCCAGCAAAGAAAAGGCAATTCCAAATTGAGAATCCAAAGGAGCAGCTGATTGATAAGACATTTTTGGCAAAGAGTGAAAACTCTTGGAACCAAAAACCGCATATTGTATCGAAGGGTGCCCAATACAGTTTTGAGGAATTTGCAAATTCAGTAACAGATACATTAGAGAAAAATGATATGGCAATCACAGAGAAATATTTTAAGGATGCCGTGTCAAGGGTAATTCTATTCCGTGCGACAGAAAAAATTATTTCTAAGGCTTCTTGGTATGAAAATGCCTTCAGAGCCCAAACAGTGGCTTATTCAATCTCTTTACTCTCTCATTCTATCCAAAAAAGGAAGCTATATTTAGATTTTAACAGTATATGGGATGAGCAGAGATTACCAATAGAATTGGAAGACTTAATGAAGGTTATTACTAAGAAGGTTTACGAAAAGATTACAAATCCGCCACCAGGTGTAGCTAATATTGCTCAATGGTGTAAAAAAGAGCAATGCTGGATCGATGTGCGCTCTCTTGAAATTGATTTAATAACGCTTAAGAAATTAGTTGTTACTACGGAAGAAGAAAATTATGAACAAAGATCAGAAAAGAAACAAAAAGAATTAGACAATGGTATTGAGATCCAGGCATTTGTTGTTCAAACCAATTTTGAGGTTTGGAATCAATTATTAGGATACTATATGAGTAATAATATCTTTAGATCTCTTACGATTACACAAAGGGACATCTTACAAAAATATACAGACGGGAGACTACCACTACCTTCTGAAAAACAATCAAAGGTACTTTATTCCTTATATCAGAAAGCATTAAAAGAGGGATGGGAAGTAGTAAATAGTTAATTTATAAGAAAAATAGCCACTGTCAAGGAAAGAGGGTTATTTTCGTTTAGTGAGTAATCCCGAATAATAAAAAAGTGTACATTTTCCAGTACGCACCACAAATGGCCGTGTATTCC
>CALGSR010000118.1 GCA_937902115.1 uncultured Bacillus sp.
ACGGATAATCGACTTCAAGACATATTTAATGTCCAAGTTTGCTGTAACCCCGAACAACGGAACGCCAAGCACTCGAACATTGCTTACCGCGATGATTAGAAAATGTAACATAAATAAAAAGCCAAAAAGCCCTAAAACAGAGGAGAGAAAAATACTGGCGATCCGCGCTAAACTAATCGCCCCGATTAAAGAGTGATTGACCAATGTGAAGGTAGCAATCGAAGAACCGGCAATAATCACGAGCATCGCGGGGCTGGTGAGACCGGCTCCGATAATGAGTGCCCCTAACACACTTAAGGTGCCGCCTGCAGCAGCGGGCATGCGCTGCCCTGCTTCCTTAAATAATTCAAAGAGAAGCAGCATAATGAAGGCTTCAAAGGCGGTAGGCAAAGGGATACCGCGCCGTGATTCAACGACGGTCGCCAGCAAAATCATCGGCAGGTGATCCGGGTGATAGGTTGTGATAGCAACCCAAAAGCCCGGTAATAAAGTCGCGATAAAAACCCCGATTATCCGCATCACTCTTTCAAAGGACGAGAAAATGCTGATCGTTTCAGTATCCTCCGCGGTTTTTAGTAAAAAGAAGGCATTAATCGGTAAAATCATCGCATAAGAGACACCATCAATCAAAATAATGATTCGGCCTTTTAACAGACTTTGCACGGTGAAATCAGGCCGGCCTGAATAATGATGGCGCGGGAAAAAGGGGGAGGATTTTTCAATCAGTTCCATAAATTGATTGCCGGAATAAATCCCATCCACATCGATAGCCTCTATTTTCGCTGTTATCTTCTCCACCATTTCTGAATTGGCGACATCATGGATATAAAGCAGGGCCACCTCTGTTAACGTGCGTCTGCCAACTTGGAATTTTTTTATATAAAGGGAATTTGTCCGAAGTCGTTTACGCACTAAGGCTGTATTCACCGAGAGGTCCTCAATAAAATTATCCCGTGGCCCTTTAATCGTGATTTCTGTCGCTGTTTCCTCTGGTGTACGCTGCGGCCGGTGGGAAATATTTGTTGCAAAAAGAAAAGGCCCTTCATGAAAAAAGATCAATAATTTCCCGCAGTAAATATCGGCAATCATTGTTTCTTTAGACTCCACTTCCTCCAATTGCGGCAGGTGTAGGGACTGCATGATGGTTTCTATCGTGAATGGGTCTCCATGATAGGTTTCGAAAAATAACTGCAGCCGATCAACCACTAAACGATTCAATAAATCGAGATCCACCATCCCTTCACAGCCGGCAAGTGTGACTTTTGCTGAAGGTGCTGGATAATAGCTGCCAGTAGTAATAAAAACATCCTCAGCCTCTGCAAAGAAGGTGTGCAGATCCTGTTCTGTTTTAATAAACGGCTGTTTGTTCACCCGCGAGCGTTTCTCCCGTGTCTCTTCATTCGCTTGGGGCTGGAGTACTTTCCTTCGTTTGAACATAAGAATCTCTCCTTTTTGTGCGGTTTTTTACGAAAGCAAAAAGACTAAGCAGAAAAGAAAGGACAAAAAAGTACCAAAAGTTGAGCGGCATTGCATAATCCCGAATAACGTTGTGAACGGTAATATCGCTGATCGGGATGACATTAATGACAATGACGACAAGGGCATAAAAGATTAGGATATGTCTTTTGCTCCGCTGCTTTTTGATTCCGAGCACTTCGATAGAAAGATACAGCAAAAAGGTAACACGGATAAAAGCGCCGGTAATCCATTGGTAGATCGAGAGAAAGTCGACATGTTCAATAAATCTCCCAATCGACACCAGTCTCCATTCCTCATAGGCGGGGAATCTGATGCGAGACGCTTCATCCGGACCGAATTCAACGATTGCTCCGATTAACGGCCCTGCCGTTAAATAGGACAGAAGGATCAAGTTGATGACAACGGCTTTATACTTTACTTTATTGTGAATTTTATGCTGCAGAAACAGCAGCGCGATCACTTCAATATGTCCGGATAAGGGATAAATCATGCCGTTATATACGGGCTCTAGGCCATTTTCGAGAAACGGCAGCAACAGTGAGAAGTCCTTTTGCGGGATATTGGAAAATGCCACGAAATAGCCAAAAAGCAAAATGATTGAAAGAACTAATGTATTGACAATCGCCATCGTCTGTAAGCTAGTTAAGGCGAGAAAGACACAGAGCAGGACAAATAAGGAAACGGTGAGAACGGGAGGGGTAATCGGTAAATAGGTTACCTTCGTCCAGGCCACCATTTCTTTAATCGTCTCAGCTGTTAAGAATACAAATACAAGGCTTGTTGGAATGGCGAAAATCCATTTTGTAGCCTTCCCAAAATGCATTCCAATCCAGTCAAACACATTCTCTGGCTGGGCGGTCTTATGGATATAGATCAGCAGGAACCCCCATAAAAGCACCAGCACTAAGGCAAAAAGAATAGAGAGCCATGCATCTCGCTTCGCCGCAGCCAAAAGATGGGGAATCACAGTCACATGATTCTTAATTCCAACCGCCGTCGTAATCAGTAATGAAATTTGCACAATCGAAATCGCATCATACTTCTTCAAGCTCACTATTCCCCTTTCACTGATACGTACACATAGGTAAGCTTTATTATTTCCTGCAGAGGAGCAAAATATTCCAGACCTGGAAAGGAGGATTCCTCTATATCGGAGTGTCACTGTAAATCATGCAATGTCCCGAATTAAGTAGGTTTTATTGAACATGCACATGCCATGTTTCCATATATCCTTGCTTGTCGCTTTAACTAAAATTTTATATACTAGTATACAAGTTTAGAGATGATGAAGATAACTGGAGGAATGGACGTTGATTATTGATAAATTAGCGAATGCGAAAATGTATGAGGGACTGCACCCAAGATTGCAGAAGGGACTCCGGTTTTTACAAGAGAATGATGTGGCGGCAATGAAGCCAGGGAAGTATGAAATCGAAGGGGAGAAAGTATTCGTCCTCATCCAGGAATACGAGACAAAGCAGGAGGATGCGGGCCGTTATGAATCTCATTATCAATATACCGATATCCAATGCATGGTTCAAGGCGAAGAGAAAATGGGCTATACCCCTATCGACAAGATGAAGCGTGTCGAAGAAGTCCAAGAGGATGACAACATGTTCTATGAAGGGAAAGGGGACCTTTTCCTTGTTGCGGCAGGAAGCTTCGCCATCTTCACACCGCAAGACGCCCATATGGCGGGGATCTGCGTGAATGAGCCGAAATTCATTAAGAAAGCTGTGATTAAGGCGCTTTGTGACTGATGAATCTTGCTGGAGAGGCTGTTTCAAGAAAATAGAGCTCCGATCCCTCTTGAAACAGCCATTTTTATCCTTCCTGATAGGGAGCCACTCCGGATATCGGCCAGTTTCATACATATATCGGCCGGTTTGGGTAATATATCGGCCGATTTCACACATATATCGGTCAGTTTGGGCAATATATCGGCCAATTCAAGTATATCGGCCGGCTTCGCACATATATCGGCCAATTTGGGCAATATATCGGCCAATTCATGTAAATCAAATAGATCGAAAGGAAGTTGATTCTGTGATCAACTTCTTTTTTCATCGGTAAGGATCAAGTCGCTGCACATCTGCTAATAAAACTCTCCATCCTTCATATAAATTAACAAAATATTAAAACAGCATTAAAGTCGAAGGGAGATAATGATAAAAGGAATTCGTCTAAACAGCGGGATCCGAATTAAGGCAGAAAGGTTGTTTAAATTCTTGATAAAAACGAGAAGGTTCAAAAGGGTTAGTACATGGAGTTTGTATCTACTAGGATTCATGGTTGCACTGTATGCCATTATACTTTATGGTGTCTTCGGGCTGGACAAATCGGGATTATACCAGGTTAAGCTAATGATTGGGGAAAAGCTCCCAAGCATATGGGAGCTAGCGTTATATATCCATATTTTCGGCAGTGTTGTCTCATTATTATTAGGACCGTTTTTATTTTTAAAAAAATTACGCACAAAAAAACTGACTGT
>CALGSR010000119.1 GCA_937902115.1 uncultured Bacillus sp.
GCGGTCGCCCTAAGGTGCGCGAAGTGCCTGGAACGGAAATCAACAACCAAGTTTAACAGAGACTTATTTTAAAAAGTAAAGCTTCGTTCTTTCTTGCTAGTAGCAAGGAAATCTTTACATGAAATTAATATTATATCTGTATACTTTTGGTGTAGGTCAAAAGGATTAATTAATGGAGGTATTAAGGTTGAGAAAAAGATTGCGGGATCCGGGGCTTTTTATAAATAAGGGGAATATACTTCAAACGATACGAAAGGCTACTCTAAGGACGAGGCTGCTCTTTCTATTTGTTTCATTACTCTTCTTGTCCATTTGTGCTGTAGGAATTAGCTCTCATTTCAAGGCAAAGGATATAACAATGGAGACAATCGAGGGCAGATTAGCGAGAGAAGCGGAATTAATGCAATATACAGCGGAAAATCTGAAGTTTGTTTACATTGGTGACGAAGACTATTTTATGCAGCAGCTTGAATCAAGCGTGCGTTCCCAACAGAAAAAGCTGAAAGATGATGGAATTACCTCGGAGTTTTTCTATATTACGGATAAAAAAGTCATCCCTTTCAAAGTAAGTAAAGACTCACTTTCCTCTATACCAAAGAGAATCGTGCATAGGATATCGGAAGAAAAGACCGGTCTCATCCATGAAGAGATTGATGGAAGGGATTATACGATTTCTTTTCAGAAGATGAAGGAGATTAACGGCGTTTATGTTCTACTCATCCCGACAGAATCCTATATGGCTCCTGTTACACAAATGGCATATTTCACTGGGATTATAATGCTGATAAGCCTTGTTGCTGCTGTTCTCATCACGGTTCTTTTCGTAAGAACATTAACGAAACCACTCAATCAGCTGCGGGATAATATGAGAGAGGTGCGAGAGGGAAACCTACAGGAGACGGCTCCTGTCAAAACAAGTATTCCAGAGCTTATTTCTTTGCAAAAAAGTCATCACTCGATGATCAGCCATATGAGGGAAATGTTAGTTCAATTAAAAGGAACAACTGAAGAGTTGGAGAGTACAGGAAAAGATTTGAAGCAATCCTCTCAAGAAGCGCTTTCGTCGAGCCATCAACTGATTTCAGCCATTAATATCGTCAAAACAGGGGCTGAAAAGACAGCTGGAGGTTCTGAAAATAGTGAATCGAATATAATAGAGATGAGGCATAAGATGGAAATGATGCTTAGGAGCATGGAGGAAATCTACTCCCGCTCGAATAGTATGACACAGTCAGCCTCGCACGGAGAAGAGAACTTGAGCGGTTTTATTACGCATTTTCAAAAGTTTGAAGAGGATTTTTCACAAATGACACGTACGATAAAGCAAGTGAAGGATTACTCTCAATCGATTACGAGCTTAGTCGGATTGGTTAGTGGGATTGCCAATCAAACGAAATTACTGGCGCTAAATGCTTCTATTGAAGCTGCCCGTGCCGGTGAGGCAGGGAAGGGCTTTTCCGTTGTTGCGAAAGAGGTTCGTACTTTGGCAGAGAAGTCTAGCGGTGTAACAGACGAAATCTCGCAAGCGATTATAAAGATGGAAAGTATTACGGTGGCCGCTACGGTTGAATTTGAGCAAACACTTGTGAAAATCAATGATAATCTCGAGATGGCAAATACTTCAAAGGCCTCTTTTGATGATTTGATGGATAAGATTGCCGGGGTAAGTGTTCATTTGCAGGGGATTCAAGGTGAAATACAAGATTTACAGAACCGTCTGCCGGACCTGGAACATAC
>CALGSR010000120.1 GCA_937902115.1 uncultured Bacillus sp.
GGTATTGCTATTCCGTGGCAGGCAGGCGATAAGGCGCAGGAAGGGTGAGAAAAGTGGACAATGAATTTAAAAGAAAACTGGAAGCATATGAAAAAGGTGAACTATCTGATAGTGAATTAGAAGATTTCGAAAAAGAGTTAGAAAAACTAGAATCCTATCAGGAGTTCCTTGAAGAAAATAGCGCTCAGGGGATGGAAGAATCGATTGTAAATGAAACAAAGCAGCAAAAAATATTAAGACGAAGTAAATGGAAGGCCAGATTACAAACGGCCTTTTCTGCTCTTGGAATCATTCTGCTATTTACCATTATTTCATCATTCCTCACTGCTGGGTACTATTCATGGGGGACGCCAGATCGTGCCGATGTGTTCAGAAAGGTTATTGATCATACGCTGACTGTAACGAATCCTTATGGAGATTTAGGTGGGACAAGTACGAATGCAAACCCGTTTTTTGGTTTACAAGCAGTGAGGGATTTAAATAAAATAGTCGGGAATGAAACGGTAAAAGTAGGTGAGTTGAAAGCGAAGTTTCTTTTCTCAATGATGTCCTACCCGGTACAGGAATATTTCGGAAATGTACGAGGGAATACACCGACTTTTTCATATCCTGGGGTCGGGGAACGAAATGTATCATCCGATTGGAAGAGATTAGAACAGCTTCCTGAAGGAACGGTCGTTTCAGCTTATTTATCCTTTCCTGAATTAATCGACACGGAAAAGGTTTTTCAGTTATTTGAAGGGAGAAACATGGATTTAATTTGGTTCGCTGTTGCTACTGGTTTAGAGGAAAAGGATGGAGGAAGGGTTTTTGAGCCGATCGGTTTCCCAAGCCATCCAATTTGGCATGATAATGATATGATTCTAGATTCAAGAGAAGAAGAAAAAGGTCTATTTGGCAGCAAGATTATATCAGAAGGTTATTCATCGCCTGAATATACTACAGGGGATCAAAAGGTTCTCCATGAGCAATTTTTGAAAACATTAAACTTTTTAAAAGATCATGAAGGGAAAGCGAACAAGCTTTTATTTGAAAAACTAGAACTTTCAAAGCGAATTCAATACCTTGAAAATAACGGTTTTCAGCATTATGGTGTCGTTATTACGGGTCCGACAAAGGAAGTCTTGAGGTTGCAAGAAGAAACATGGGTTGGTGAATTAGTAGTTGATGAGGTAAGTTTTTGGAATTGGAGATAAGGAGATTTCAAAAACAGGGATAAAGTTAATTTTTTCATAAAAGGGCGCTCTTGCAAAAGAAGGCGTCCTTTTAAATTGGAGCTATTCTATTACGAACAAAATGAGTCATGATTAATATTTACAATAGATATATCATAAAGTACTATTATGTTATATGATATATCGTTATGCATAATATCGTATAGCATAATAGTTATAAGAACGAAAGTAGGTGTGTAGGATATGGCATATAATGGGGGACCAATGACAGAAGCAATGTATTATGTACTTTTAGCGTTAATGCATCCTAACCATGGCTATCAGCTAATGCATGCAATTACAGAGGTTTCGCATGGCAGATTAAAAATGGGACCAGGTACACTTTACGGGGTACTTTCCCGGATGCAAAAGGACGGTCTTATTTTACTAGCAAAAGATGATGGCAGAAGGAAGACTTATCAGATTACACCAGAGGGAGAACAAGCTCTGCGTATGGAGTATGGGCGATTAAAATCTTTAATACAAGACGGCAATATTTTAGAGGACGGTGATGAGAATGAATAAGAAAGTTTATAAACTTCGCCCCAGTGATTATTGGCGAATTGGTGAGCATGAAAGCTGGTTTGCAGATATGGTAGCTGAGGGGGTTCATCTAAAAAAGATGGGGCTGCATTTTGCCCAGTTTGTCAAAGGTGAACCGAAAAAAATGAGATACAGAATAGATGTATCCATTAAAAAGAAAATTACATCGGAACAAATCCAAATGTATGCAGAAAGTGGATGGGATTATGTAACAAGCTTTCATTTTTTTCATGTATTTTCATCACCCCTTGAGCTAAACGCACCAGACCTACATACAGACCCTGCAGAGCAATCCCATACATTAACGAAACTGGACAAGAAGCTGGCTATGAATGCTGGTCTCACTACTGGTGCAATCTTTTTAATGATTGGTATGTTGTTTTCCATTTGGTTTCTTGACGGGACACCTACCTTAGTTTTGGTTGAAGGCGGGGTTATTCAACAAACTATTTTAACCATCTTCATTGGATATCTAACCTATACCTCAGTGCAAGCAGCCATTTCAATTCGTGTTTTACGAAAACAACTTAGCGAAGGAAAACCGATTGATCATCGTGCTCCTTGGAGGAAGCATCACAGATATAATTCTACTATGGCTATCTTTTTTACCATAGTTGTTGGATTAGGGGCCATCCTACCGTTTGTTCAGCTTGTAAAAAGTGATACGAAGACATTGCCAGAAGTAAGTCTTGACTTACCAATTGTTAGATTAGCAGATGTGGAGCAGAATCCTGCTTTGGTACGAGGTGAGCCTGCCTATATGAGAGACAAAGTTGATTGGGCTAACCGGTATTCGTATGATTGGAGCCCCTTTGCCCCAGTACAATATGAATCAGATGAAAACGGGATAGTACCTGGGGAAATGTGGAAGGATGGCAGCGGCGAATATTCACCTAGTATCCATACAGGAGTTTTTCAACTAAGTGTACCAACTATGGCGGAACAATTGATTTTTGATTTAATCGAAAGATATAACTATCGATATAGTCTTGAAGATTTTGTTGAAACAAAGCATCCAGACTTTGATCTTTTGATTGTTCGTGAGGGAGAGGATTCTAAGGAAGTATTTGCTGCTAAAGGAAAAGCAGTCATATATGTTCATTATTATGGCTATGCGGATATAAAATCAGTAATAGAAAACTTAGTAGAGAAGATTGAGTTAATTTCATAGTAATACTTATTATTAACTTTGCGGTTAACATGAAAGTAACTCCGGTGGTGAAATCGTGAGCAAAGATAAAGAGCATAAGAAGAGCAAAATTGATACAGATGATGGTTGGAACTGAACATTTCTTGGTGCTCCAACAATTGGAGGTGTCCTCGTTGTTTTAGCAATCATTCTATATATAATTTTCAATTCGAATTATTAATGGATGTCTTATTCAAGAAGGGTTACTTTACCATTATTTTATAGAGGGAGGTTTAATATACCAATGACAGAAGTATCAAACTATTATTCTCCTGTGACTGCGTTTTTGCCAATAATAACTGTTGTACTAATGGTTTTAATCATTAGTTTTGTCATATATAAAGTTAAGAAGAAAAATTGGAAATAAGGCATCTTCTTTAGCTAACGTATACTTATTAAGGAATCGGGAGTATTTTATAGCAAGAATTGCACTCTTTTGTTTTTAAAATCCATTATCTGGAATAACGCAATATAGAGAGCCTTTCAAATCCTATGGAATTGCATAAGATTTGAAAGGTTTTTTTATTTTTTATAAAAGCTTCAAAAAGGTTGTATACTTTTTTGCTTTACAATTGTTATATAGGTGAGTGATCACTACGAACGAAATTGGATATCCAAAAGTTGGTGAAGTATTGAATAATGAATGGGGGCAGCTGCTCCTTGAACATGCAAAGGTAATATTTAAATATTTGATTAAAATCGGGGCGCCGAAAGAAGATGCAGAAGATATTACACAAGAAACAATTATGAAAACAATTGAATGTCTCCAGCAAATTGAACCTAAGAAAATGCGGGCATGGATGTTTAAGGTGGCGATTCATCGCTACTATTCTCTTTATAATAAGAACAAAACAGTTGTCAGATTAAACCATGAGGATTTGGAATTCTTCATCCCAGCATTAGAACATGTAGAAAGCCATCTACTGATGAAAGAGCAGACAAACGAATTGGAAGCAGCGTTGCAGGAACTACAGCCGAAATTTCAACAACTGCTCATTTTAAAATATTACATGGAATTGTCGTATAAAGAGATTAGTGAAATTTTCGATGTAAAAGAAACAATTGTAAAAACGTATTTACAACGTGCACGTAAAAGTTTTAAAAAGATTTGGGAGGAAAAAGGATATGAGCAACGATAAGATGGATGATATTTTCGATGTAAATAAAATGGGAAAAACCATTAAAAAAGCAAAACGACGGGCCAATTGGAAGACAGTTCTAATTACGATAATTGTTCTATTTTTCATTTTCATCGCAGGTTCCATTATGAATCGGAATATTACCGATAAATTCGAAACGCCTGTTCAATTTTCAGCTAGAGGATTTCATGAAATATCTGCTCCAAATGAATTTATGGGAAAGCTTGAACGATATCTAGGAATATTTGGGGGAGAAAATCGTTACACAACTTATAAAATAATCGAAGGAAAAGTCGTATACACAGGGCAAGAAAGGTACGGCTATGGACTTTTCCGTGATGAAAATTTAAATCGAATTGGGATTGAGTCACCAATCCTGATTGGGAATAGTTTTTCTGAAGAAGATTTGCAAAAACAACGCTATAACGAATTAGGGCAGCGTGAAATGGTCTTTTTCTATCCGTTTTTACAATATCAAACATATCGTAATGATTTAGCTTTGCTTGACGATATTGGCGATAACAAAATAATGGAAGTAGCCTTATCTTTTGAACAAGGCTATTCATTCGAAGAAGTGCAGTCATTAATTCCTGAAAATGTGACACTTTCTTGGCTTTGGGTGGATGATGTGAATGAAGAGGAAGATAATTTTCAATTTGAACGGTTTGACGATGCTGGTGAAGTGATTGGATACGACCATTCACTTCGTTCAGAACACACGGTTTATGGGTTTTCTTTGCTCGATGAGAATGGGGATAAGAAAGAAGAACCTGTTCTTCGCTTTATTGGAGCAATTGAAGCCAACCAAAAATTCAAAGCGCGTTGGCAAGGTGAATTTAAACGCTTGTATGAAACGCTAAGTGGTGAAGACAATCAGTTAACTGAAGAAGACTTGCAATATTATGGTGCAGTTGTCACAGGCGATGCACAAAACTTGTCCCAATTAAAAGACTTGCCATTCATTAAGGCTTCATCCATTGGAGTAATTACGGATAAATACTAAAAAGTTAGTAGAACAAAAAGATTCACAATAAAATAATTCTTATTGCACTAACGGGGATTGGGCGATTGCAAAAGAAAAGCAGTCGCTTTTTTATTAACGATGTGGGTTAGACGCAGGTTTCAGGAGGAAATAATGATTAAAAAACGTAGAAAAATATTCATAATCACCTTTTCAATCTTATTCTGTCTAATAGTCTATTTCTTTTTACAACTTAATTGGATTTCGGTCTCAACTGAATCGATTCATTTAGAGGATTTACCAGAGGAATTTGATGACTTTAAAATCGTACAGTTAGCTGATTTACATAATAAAGAATTTGGTGAAGGAAACAAAAGGTTAGTTAAAAAAATCAATAATATCAAGCCGGATATCATTGTGATAACTGGGGATATGTTAAATAACTCTAATGATATAGCAAATAATGGAGAGATTCCAATAAATTTAATTGCAAATTTAAATGATAATTATCCGATTTACTATGTTACAGGAGAACACGAAGAAGGCTTGTATTATGAAGATAGAAATAAGTATCAAAAAGAAGGAACAAAGGAAGCATACGAGAGGAAATTAAGTATTCTTGGTGTTACCGTTCTCAATGATGAGCAAACAACTGTTACACGAGAGGATTCCAAAATTAATCTGTATGGGTTAAAAGAACATTTGTCAGGAGAAATTAAAATGGAAGAACGATTAAACGAATCGAATGAAGATGAAGTAAATATTTTACTCTCCCATAGACCGCAATATTTTAAAGAATATAGCGATTGGGGCGCAGATTTAATTTTTTCTGGTGATACTCACGGCGGAATGATACAGCTGCCTTTTATCGGTGGAATGGTTTCAACAGAGGGGTTTTATCCTGAATATGATGGTGGTTTGTTTCATAAAGGAAATTCAATAATGGTTGTCAGTAGGGGCTTAGGTAATAATCCAATCCCACTCAGAATAAATAACCGTCCAGAGGTTGTTATAATTACTCTGAAAGGTAAATAAGGGCATAATTCATTTTCAAGAAAATGAGCGCTTAACCGCAGCAGTTAAGCGCTTATTTTTGTTTTTGGCCAAAAACTTTAAGGAACTTAAGATACTTTAACAGAGGCGTTGGATGTTTATGGTAAAATATATTAAGGTATAGTGAATCATTTTGAAAAGGAACAGGGAAAATACTCCACTTAAATAAATAATTGATTAAGGCTGCTTTTGTAAAGTTTGTTGTTAAGATCTAAAGACTGATTTTAACGTAAAAACAACTATTTTCAGACTTTCAATTCAGTTTGCAGCTCTTTTCTCTTCAAAGAAATCTAACTTCACATGAAAAACAAAGCTTTGCAACTTATATTTTCAATTAAAAGCAATAATCTATGAGAAAAGAGCCTAAATAAAGGATTGATTAATGAAAGGTGGAAGTAATAAATAACGACAGGAAGGGAGGCTCAAACAAAAATATGAAGTATTTAATAGGTTCATATGTTGTGATGGCAATAATGGTATTTGTTAATTGGACAAGTGTTTTTATTTTTCATGATAAATATTCAGCCATTGCAAGTTGGTTGATAGTTATGTTATTTCTCCTTGGGACCGTATTTTTTGCTAATGCAAGATATTATTTATCCAAGAAGTAAATTATTATCAATGTCTTTAAAAAGGTGATATATTATGAAGTTAGTATGGAAAGGAATCTATAAAGATAAAGAACAACTGCCGGTGGGACAACTGCCTGAGCATGCTGTGAAATTCAAAGAGCCTAATTCTATATTGATGCTTAATCTAGCAGCCTCTTTATTTACCATACCTGTGCTCCTATTGATAGCCTTAGCAATGCTAATATAATTACTTTTAACTGGAAGTGTCGAAGCAAACATCTTTAATTTATGGGGGATTATTTTGGCGTTTTTAATGATACTGCCCCATGAATTATTGCATGCAATAGCTTTTCCAAAGGGGGAGGAAGTGGAATTATGGGTTAGTCCAAAGGGTCTCGCTGCATTCGTTATTTCCACGGCTCCCATTTCGAAAAGCCGATTTATTTTTTTATCGTTATTACCCAACCTCATTTTTGGGCTCATTCCACTGCTTATCTGGATTTTTCTTCCCAAAGACTTGGCGCTAACGGGAATTGTTTTTTCATTTGCCTCTTTCAGTTTAATGTTCGGAATCGGGGATTAAAATATATTTAATGCAACCTTCCAAATGCCGAAAGGATCAATTCAACAACTTTCGGGGATGAACTCCTACTGGTATATTCCGAAGCCCAAGGGAACCAATTAGCTGAACCCAAAATAAATAATTGTAAATGGGCCAAATAATCTCTCCCTTTGGGCCAAATAAGACTTGCAATCAAAATTAATTACTCTTATTAAACAAAACGGGCTGCGTTTCACGAAATGGATCAGCGCCTGTCTTTTTGATCTCAAATCAATTATAAAAATAATTGAGCGAATAAAATTGTACCAAAATTTTCAATTTTCTTTGTTCACC
>CALGSR010000121.1 GCA_937902115.1 uncultured Bacillus sp.
CGGTGAAACAGCTGACAGCCGAGCTGTTCTCGTACAAATTAAAGAGATGGGCCATAAAGCATTAACGATTACTAATGTTCCCGGTTCCACTTTATCAAGAGAAGCGGATTATACATTATTGCTCCATGCCGGTCCGGAAATTGCCGTTGCTTCTACAAAGGCATATACAGCCCAGGTTGCCGTACTGGCGATTCTTGCCCAGGTAACAGCACAGGCAGCGGACAGAGAAAACGATTTGGATTTGCTGAAGGAGTTTGGCGTTGTTGCCAATGCGATCGAAATGCTTTGCGATGCTAAAGCAGAAATTGAAGCTATGGCAAAAGAATATTTAACAACAACGCGCAATGCTTTCTTTATTGGCCGCGGCATTGACTATTATGTCGGTCTTGAAGGAGCATTAAAGCTGAAGGAGATTTCCTATATCCAGGCAGAAGGCTTTGCTGGCGGGGAATTAAAGCATGGAACGATCGCTTTAATTGAAGAGGGCACACCTGTCATTGCACTAGCAACACAGGAAAATGTCAATCTAAATATCCGCGGAAATGTTAAGGAAGTTGCAGCCCGCGGTGCGCACCCATGTATCATCTCAATGAAGGGACTTGAATGTGAGGAGGACCGCTTCGTCATTCCAATGGTGCATGAATTATTAACACCGCTCGTCTCAGTCGTACCACTGCAGCTCTTCGCCTACTACGCTGCCCTACACCGCAACTGCGACGTCGACAAGCCAAGAAATTTGGCCAAATCAGTAACAGTTGAATAATGGATATTACAGTAGAAATAGTTGTTGTAGCTTTATAAAAAGGTTTGATCATTTAAAACAAAGTTCGATTTTTTAAAATAAAGATTGATTGAAATAACCTCTTCGGATATGATGTCCGTAAGAGGTTATTTTTGCTTTAGGAGGATGGAAAATGGCCAAACGTAAACGCTCACCATCTATTGATAAAAAGCTTAAGGACGGTCGTGGACAAGGAATAGGTATTGATTATAAACCGTGGGTTACTATTCAAGATGTGCCTTCATTGGGGAGAGCAACACGTTTAAAAGGAATTAAAGTGCCGAGACAATTTGAATTTCTTTCGGATTTAGAACGAAACTATTTTTATTTGCTAGAGTATTCCCATTTAGTTATTGATATTCGAGAGCAATATCCATTATTGCCAATAGAAGAAACAATTGTGATTGCTGAGGAACTAGGTATTAAGCATCCAACTGATCCTAAAACTGGTGAGCTAGTTGTAATGACGACGGACTTTTTAGTAACAGTTAATAAGAATTCTAATCACCAGCATTTAGCAAGAACATTGAAATATAAAGACGAGCTAATGAATGAACGCGTTCTGGAGAAGTTTGAAATTGAAAGGGTTTACTGGGAACGTCGAGATATTGACTGGGGCATTGTCACTGAACTTGAAATACGTAAAGAGATGGCTCACAATATTTCCTTTGTTCGTAGTTATACTGATCTTTCAGTGATTGAAGGCTTTGAAGAAGTAACTGCGTTTGATATTGAAGACATGAGTATCTATTTTATTAAAAACCTATTAGCTGAAGAGAAATCAGTTAAACAGATTGCTAAGGGGTTTGAACGCGATTTTGGGATGATTAGTGGATGTGGCCTTTCACTATTTAAGCATCTTGTTATAACTAAGGCAATTGAAATTGACTTGTATACAAAGTTAGATATGGATCAAATCCAACAAGTTAGAGCAGTACGAAAGGACTTTTCGGAAAAGGTGAGTGTGATATGATTTTTTACAATCAAGTATATCAATATACCGATAAAGAAGAAAAAAATCGTATACGTATCATCGATATAGATAGTCCAGTTGTGCATTTAGTAGAACTGCATGGAGATACTTCGATGCCTAAAAAGGTTATTATGTCAGATATTGAAGCGGAAATACAAAGTGGAGTATTAATCCCAATTCCAGATCCTTTTATGAAAAGTTATGATGACAAGGATTTAACTGACAAGCAGATTCAAAAACGAGATGAAGATTGGCAAGTCGTTTCTAAAGGGTGGGACATATTTAAAAATTCACTTTTAAATCAAAAAGAGCGTAATAAGATTTTTGGACAGATTGCCAAGGAACATAGTATGACTGAAATAAAGGTGAAGCGAATGTTCACCCGTTTTTGGCAACGTGGTTTAAATAAAAACGCGCTCCTTCCTGACTATATGTATTCTGGTGGAAAAGGTAAAGAGCGACAATTATCAACTAAATCCAAAGTAGGACGACCTAGAAAATATTCTGCTAAAGAGCAAGGTATTAATATTACAGAAGACGTAAAGAAGCAATTCGATTTTGCTGTAAAAAAATATTATCGAAAAAAAGAGCAGCTATCTCTTACCGATACGTATCATTATTTGTTAAGAGAATTTTATTCAGACAAGTATTATGAAGGCGATGAGCTTAAATATAATATTTGGGATGAATCTCGGATCCCAACGTACCACCAGTTTTACTATTGGTTTAAGAAATTAGAAGAACCACAAATCGATTTTCAACTACGCTATAGTCAAAAGGAATACGAACTAAAGCATCGACCATTACTAAGTAACTCAACTATGGAAACCGATGGACCTGGCACTCGATTTCAAATTGATGCAACAATTGCTGATATTTATTTAGTAAGTTCATATGACCGCAATTTAATTATTGGACGACCGATTGTATATGGAGTTATTGATGTTTATTCACGATTACTGACCGGTATTTACGTTGGTTTAGAAGGGCCTTCGTGGGTTGGAGCAATGATGGCCTTAGACAATATGTTAAAGAACAAAGTGGATTTTTGTGCGGAATATGACATTACAATTGATGAATCGCAATGGCCTGCACATCATTTATCTGAAATCATTATTGCTGATCGTGGTGAGTTTGAAGGATACTCAGTTGAAAATATTATCAATAATTTGAATGTCAAAATTGAAAACACATCTCCTTATCGTGGGGATTTAAAGGGGATTATTGAACGTCAATTCCGTACCCTTAACGGAAAAATAAAGCGTAAAGCTCCCGGAGCTATTCAGAAGGAATATCGTGAACGTGGAGATAGAGATTATCGTTTAGATGCAAGTTTAAATCTTGAAGAGTTTACTAAAATAATAATTCATCTAGTGTTACATCATAATCAAAAAATTATTGATAAATATCCTTTGGAAAAGGAAATGATAGCAGCAGGATTAACAGCTACACCAATTAATTTATGGAATTGGGGTATTGAAAATAAAAAAGGTAGATTACAGACAATCCATAACCAAAGCATATTGAGATTGAATTTATTACCTAAAGGAAAGGCAAGAATAACAAGAGCAGGTATTAAATTTAAGGGGTTATCATACGGCTCCGAAAAGGCTTTAAATGAACAATGGTATTTAAAAATGAGAAATCAAAGTATTGAGGTAGTATTTGATCCTCGTGAAATGAGTCAAGTGTATATTCCTCATACAGATGGTCGAGGTTTCGATACCTGCTATTTATTAGATACTAGCTCTCAATATAAGGGGAACACACTTGAAGAGATTGAATTTTATCAAGAATTAATTCAAGAAGCCAAACGGAGAGAAATTAATAAACAAAAAGAAAACGCACTTAATGTAGATACTGCAATTGAATCAATTATCAAGCAGGCAAAAAAGGAGAAAAAACAAATATCAGATCCTAAAGTGAGCAAAGCTGAACAAGTAAAAAATATTCGGGTAAATAGACAAGCTGAAAAAATGATGAATCGTGAAAAAGAGAAATTCAATTTAGTAGAGAAACGGACAAGTGATTCTGGACAAATACTCGAGTTTACAGGAAAAAATTCAGATATTATAGAAACACCGAAAAAATCCACCTCTCGTCTAATGGATAAATTACGTAAAAAGCGAGATGAGGAACTTGGAAAAGATAAATAATCTGGTTTTAAAAGGTGATTTTGAGGAAGCTGAATATAAGGAACAAGCTTTGCCTGAGTATAGCAATAATCCATTTATCGAAGCTCTTCCACCGATATTTAGTGAAGATTGTGTGTTGGAACGGTTTATGGTTACTCCCCGCATAACTGAGCGAGATATACAAAGTGAGACAAATATTCGGTACCATGTATTGAAACGGATTAAAAACTTCATTCAACCATTGCCAATTCATTTTGAATTAGAGCGCCGTTTATCAACTTTAATTCGCAGAGGGTACTTAGCACGTAATCCTTTAGATAAGTCGTTCTTAGAACGTATCCGAGTGTTACACCAATTACGGGAAGATGAAGAAGAAGCACATAAATTTATTGATGAAAAGTTGAATTATATTCGTTCAACAGCTGATAGTTTATCGATTATTGGAATTTCGGGCATTGGTAAAACGACCGCAATTGAACGCTTGTTATTAATGTATCCGCAAGTCATTAAGCATGAATTGTATGAAGGGCAGCCGTTTAACCGCACTCAAATTGTCTGGTTGAAAATTGATTGTCCTTATGACGGCAGCTTATCGACACTATGTAAAAGTTTCTTTAAATCAATTGATGACTTATTAGGTACACGTTATTTAGAGAAATTCGGTTATTTAAATCGTGTTACCTCAACATTGTTATTACACATGACATCCTTAGCGAGCATGTATGGGATTGGTGTTCTTGTCATTGATGAAATCCAGCACTTACTACATTCAAAAAATGACCAGGAAGAAATGTTGAATTTCTTTGTAACATTATCAAATACTGTCGGCATTCCAACTGTTTTAATCGGCACTTCTAAAGCACAACAGTTGTTTAAAGGAAACTTCAGGCAGGCACGTCGTGCAGCAAGTGATGGTTCAATTATTTGGGATCGAATGGCAGAAGATAGCGAAGAATGGGCATTCTTTTTTGAAACACTTTGGGAGTTCCAATGCTTAAAGACAGGTTCAGAGCTTACAGAAGATATAAGAAAGACATTCTATGAGGAATGTCAGGGAATTACTTCGGTTGCCGTAAACTTGTTCATTCTGGCTCAAGAACGTGCTTTATTCGATGAAACAAATGAGGAAGAAAAACTTACAAAAAGTGTAATAAAGAAAACAGCTAGAGAAGATATGAAAATAATCCAGCCAATGATGAGTGCGTTACGTAAGAATGATCTAAAGGCTATGTATAAATATGAGGATATAATGATTAATTTGGATGAGTTGATGATTAATCATAAAAAGAATACTGAATATGAAGGTCGCATTAAAGAAGCGATGAAAGAACGTAAGAACACAGTGCAATATAAACGGCAGGATACGATTGAAAATTTGATTGTTGAAGTAGTTTCTATTGGGATTTTCGATGCCCTTTCATCAAAAGAGATTCATAAAGTAGTAGG
Organism: uncultured Bacillus sp.; assembly: GCA_937902115.1. Classification (GTDB taxonomy): domain Bacteria; phylum Bacillota; class Bacilli; order Bacillales; family Cytobacillaceae; genus Bacillus_BD. The sequence goes on from CALGSR010000121.1 coordinate 5,336, forward strand.
GAAAATTGTTGAAAAATCAGCAATTGATACGGATTACAATATGCTAAAGAGTCAAGCGATTAAAGAGTTAATGGAATTAAACCAAAAAGTAAAAGAACAAAAAGAGAAGCAGGTTCCAACCACAAAAATATTACCATTGCTAGCTTTAAGAGAACGTGCGTTAAAGCAGAAAAAGCATTCATATGAATTGTTATTAAGTCAAGGGTATATTAAGAACCCATTACAAGAGTTTTATTAAAATGTACAGTAAAAACAAGAAAAGTCTATTTTGAAAAAGGTTTGGTCAAAATAGACTTTCTTTTAGCGTATTAGGTTAATAATCAGATACTTTCTAGGCTAGGGTCCTTCATAATTGCGCCCTTTTACGGAAGATTGAAAAACACGAAAAGGTTATAAAATAGTTACTCAGTTATTTTGCCAAAGCCTCCCGTTGTTTTAATAAATCTAATTTGGGAAATTCAACATTGTTTCAAGTCCTCTTTTTACCTCATACCAATCATCATCGATTATGCTATAAACAACATAATCCAACCCACGATATTTTTTTCTAAGAACCCCCTCTTTTTTGGCTCCTAAACGTTCAATTGCCTTTTGTGAACGAGAATGTGATATCGTAGTAATAATTTCAACTCGTACAGCTTTCCAAACTTCAAAAGCATATTTGAATAATAAATACTTGCATTCTGTGTTGATCCTAGTTCGCCAAACTTCAGGGGAATACCATGTCCAACCTACGTTTAGATTTTTATTCGGTTGAGAGATTCGTAAAAAACGAGTCATTCCAACTATTTTATTTAGCTTTTTATCATAGACAACATACGGAAACTCCTCACCACGTTCTCTGCCCAATATTGCTTTTTGGATGTAATTTTCCATCTCCTTTCGTGTGTTCACTTTAATCGGGAGTTGTTCCCATATTTCAGGGAAACTTGAACATTGAAACAAAGAATCAATATGTTCATATTTAAGTGGTGTTAATAATACTCTCTCACCTTGTAATACAGTAAAGCTCATTGTAAAGTATTAAAGTGGACCCCATTGTCAAGACACGGATTTTTAAAAGTTAAGGTGCACATATTCTTTACTCATGTGTCAAGTGAGCGTTG
>CALGSR010000122.1 GCA_937902115.1 uncultured Bacillus sp.
CGTACTGTCCTAGCAACAGGAAGTCCAACAACAGAAAAATAGTCTCCTTCTATTCTTTTTACGAGGAGACTGCCAAAGCCTTGAATACCGTATGCTCCCGCTTTGTCAAACGGTTCACCGGTATCAAGATACCAGTTAATTTCCTCATCTGACAACTCCCAAAACACTACATCTGTTTTTTCATAAAATGCTGTTTCATTTTCTGGCGAGACAATGGCGACACCTGTGAAGACGGAATGGGTTTTCCCGGAAAGGCTTTTCAACATCAAATAGGCCTCTTCTCGATTTTGCGGTTTTCCTAACACATCGTTTTCGATCGCAACAACAGTATCAGATCCAAGGACAAAACTATTGGGATAATCATGCGCAATAGACTTTGCCTTTCTCAAGCTGAGTTCTGTCACAATTTGCACCGGTGTCCATTCCGGCGGGTGACTTTCATCCGCATCACTGCTGACCGTCAGGAAGGATAAATGAAGATTTTCAAGAAGTTCTTTTCGGCGTGGAGATGATGAGGCTAAAATGAGGTTTTGCATTTTTTCACCTTTCCTTTGCTTGAAGTTAGGAAGATACTCCTTCATCGTATCATGATTTTAAAAGACAAACAATGAAGAACATGGTATTTCCTTTGATATTTTGCTATTTCGAAAAATGAATCGACATGCTGTTTTTAATCGTGATTGATGAATATTTTATCTACTCCGCCGCCTTCATAAACACTTTATTCTGTAAAAGACGACGGATTAATTAGTATTGGTCATTTACACATTTAAGTTATATCAGAAAATTATTAAAACTATTTCCCGGGAAAAGTCGACGAAATCAAATTCGCTCGTCGAATTTGCACCCGATTTTTTATCGAGCAAGCTCGATAAAAAATCGAGGCATCCGCCGGAGGCTTAACTTCATTCAGCCGGAGTCTGAACCCTAAATGAATGGGAAATTCTTGCATTCATTCCCCACTTACAGAAGTGAAGCACTTCTGCTGAATGACGTTATACGTTCTGGTAAAAAGCAAGGAATGACAGTAAATGCTGCTGCAGTGCGATTTCAGTATCATGACTAGGATTTTCTTGGAATTTCTTGTACTGAGATGATGCTTCTTCCAACGTCGAATATACTTCAAGGACAGATTCATTTATTAGTTTTTCCTTATCTATCGCAGTCATAGTATTCTCTAATTTGGCAAAAGCTGCTTGATTATCTTCTGAAAGAGTGGAAGCCATATTTCCTGAAATCATTTGGAAGAGCTGTGGGGCGAGTTCCAACAGTTTCTTTTCTTCCTCTGCAACCCCCTTTACTGTTTTCGCACCAGTCTTTATCTCCTTGGCAAATGTCTCCGTCCCGCCCGCGCTCAATTCCTGGCTAAGATTCTTTGCCCCACTAATGCTGCCTGAGATTCCGATAAATAATGCATACTTGCCGTCCAACCCCATTGTACTCATATCCATGGCTTGTACCGGAAGACCATCTTTTCTTAATTTCTCCTGTTCCGCTTCTGCTGTTTCTTTTGCGGAATAAATCCCTGCCTGTACAACATAGGCTGTTAAAGGTTGAAGTTGTACCTCGTTATCTCCATTTGCTGCAGGCGGGATTTTTTCAGGTATCTGTTCAGCCGGCGTTACGCTGCTCTGCACCGCACTTTCATCAGGCAAAACGATGTTCATCATCGTCATTCCGAAAATTGTACCGATCACAATGGCACCAATCACGATAAGGAAAATCGTTGTGAGCCATTTTTTCCTTTCCGGATTGATTTTTTTCCCCTTTCCATTCATAAATGGGAGTTTCCTTGGGGGTTCCTCCTTTTGTTTAGGAGGTTTTGCAGCTTTTTGCTCGCTCTGGGTCTGGGTTCCCTCCGCATCCGTCGGCAGGATCCATTCAAAATCCTCGCCCTCAACGGCTGATTCCTTTGCTGCAGCCGCTTCCAAATTGACTTGTTCACTTATTCGGGACTGTGTCTGTTCCCTGTTGCATTCGCTTACGGGCTCCTGTCTATTCTTCATCGGACGTTCTTTTCCGTTAATTTTAATCGTAATGGTCCTTCTTTTATTTTGCTTGTCCATGTATTTGCCCCCCTCCTGGCTTCATTTGTGGTTTCATCCTATCATAGGAGGCAAAAAAAATAACAAGACTTTTGTCGTCTTGTTATACAATGCTTTCGCCAATTTTTTTATTGGCTGCTATTAAGTTAAGGTTCTTTAAAGTTGGTTGTTGATGTCTGTGGGGTCTCGTCTGGCTCGCTGTTCTGAGCAGGAGTCTTCGTGCCTTTCACTCCAATCAACAAGTTCCTATTATTCAATATTGTCCATAAACACTTCCGAAATAAAAAGGATACATTCTAATAGCAATTCCCAAAATATAGAAAATGATTATTTTCCGCTTGCTGTTGGGAGTTCGTTGAACGGATTCTTTTTATTGGATATTTCCGGTGTATCGATTGGAGGAAGTTCTTTGCGCAAGTCCTCTAATTTAGGAAAATAAAAAGCGGAAATAGATAGGTCAAAGTTGATTTTCTCCATTTGTTGTTCCGATTTCGTCACTTCATTTAACCCTTTAAACGATAACTGATCGAGGGTAATCTTCCGTTGCAGCCCCTGCAGACTTTCAAGAAACTTTTCCAATTCAAAGTAGTTTTTTGCCTCCCCATTAATGGTAAACGGCGTTTTTTTGATGCCGCTCGGCAAAACAACAGTTTGTTTTTCTGTTTCTTCATCAAGCACAGTCGTCGAAGCAGTTTCCGTTGTATTTGATTCATTCCCATTATTACTATTCGTTTGATTTTGTGTATTATCGCTTTCCTGCTGCGCTGCTTCAATGCTCTCATCAGAGCCGGTACTTCCCATCGCAATCGTACTAATTTGAACGTTTGAAATGATTTCTGCCTTTTCAATTTCAAGCATCAATTGTTCGACTGAGCGTTTTACAGGAATCTGCTTTTGCAACTTCATCGTGCTGTTTGTCGTTTCGATCGTCATGTTGTTTAATTTATTTTCAATAATTGTTAATTGCTGGTTTGCCATCTCTAATTCTGCCTGCTTGCTTTTCAGTTCAT
>CALGSR010000123.1 GCA_937902115.1 uncultured Bacillus sp.
ATATGGCTCCTCTTTGCACATTTCCTGGATCAGACGGAAAGAAGAATATTTCATTTTATCATCATAAATAGACTGAATCCTCTGTTTTAATGAACGCTTTTCATTTTCCACTGTATTCTGTTCAAATGCTCCATTTGCAGCATTTGGATTGGTTACAATTTCCGCTAAGAATTCAAATGCCTTTTGTAAAAGCGGTTCGGCATGGGATAGAAATTTTTCGTTCGCAATTTCAATCGTAAAACTGATGATATGATAATCCCCTTTTTTCGCTAAATCGATATAAAAGGTGGCACCATATAATTCATCTAAGTAAGATCGCAACAAGGCGGTTGTCGAATATTTTTTCGAATTCCGTTGTAAAACATTCGCCAACAATGCCCGTTTGGTGACATCTTCCTTATCCAAAGGGGCTTTCATTTTAAAAACAATCGTATTGGTTTTATATTTTTCAGTAGGAATGATATGCAGCTTCATTCCTTTTAAATCGATGATTTGCTCTGATATAACACCCATGCAGCAGCTCTTCCTCCTTTAAACTCTTTACTATCAACATATGTATCCAACTAGCTAGTTATTTTCTATATTCTCCTATTATTACCAACGTATTCTTACTATACAGCTTACAAATTATTTAATTCAAGTAATTAAGATTGAAAAACTTAAAAAGCCCGATCACATTGAACCGGACTTTTTTCACTCTTATTCGTTTAATCAACTCAGACCCGTTTTCGCAGAACATGAAAACGAAATCGATCCGCTCGGAAGTAATTGACAGAATAGAGAATAGGTTTCTCATCTTCATCATAGTGCATTTGCTTTAACACAAGCAGTGCTGTCTCTGGATCACACTCAAGAATCGGAGAAATTTTTTCATGATAGCCGATCGGCTCGATATCAGCCACTGCATACATAATCTTTTTATGATGCGTGTTTTCTAAAAGCTCATAAATGGACTCATGCTCATGTGTGAAGGTTTCCGGGAATTTTTCTGTTGGCACTTTATCGATACAGTAGGCAACAGGCTCTCCATTAGCGGTTCGAACCCTTTCAACGACAACGACTTCATCATCCATTGTACAGGAAAACCTCGCTGCATCATCCTCTGTAAAACCTTGTGTATCTGTGCTAAGAAAAATGGTACCCGGTATCATTCCCGCTTGCTTAATCATCCCCGTAACACTGTTCAGTTGCTCAATTCCCGTGTTAAATAGCGGTTTCGTATTGACAAACATTCCAACACCATGGCGGCGGATCACCACGTTCTCCTCTTCGAGAATTCTCAATGCTTCACGAAGGGTTGCCCGATTTACACCAAGTTGATTTGCAAGTTCGAATTCAGATGGTAATTTCTCTTTCTCTTTATATAAGCCATCTTCAATATCTTGCTTGATTCGGTCAATGATCTTTAAATATAAATGCCAATTATTTGATTTAATCGAAGACATGCAGGACTCCCCCAACCTTTTTCTATAACAATAGACCTTTGATCTAATTACTTTCAACCAATTGTGAAATAATATAACATTTTTCGAAAGATAAATAAATAGTGTTTTGCGAATATTGTCGAAAACAAGACAATCAAAGGAACTTGTTTGATTCTTATTACAATCATATAGAGAAGAACATTGTAATAGTACAGAAAAAAGCAGAAAAACTTCTGACTCGTTCCTTAGAATAATACGAATTTGAGCCTCTACAAATATCCATTGACAACAAAGCAAAATTTCAATATAGTAACAATGACTCTACTTATTATATACTTTTTTTAGAAACAGGAGAGGTTCATAGCAGATACCCTCTATAAAAAACTATGGCTTTGATTATTTCGATCAACCATATCCAACTGCGGATATGGTTTTCTTTTTTCAAAGTTATCCATTGCTATGAGCCTTTATATATGACAAAACCATATAGGAGGCTATTTTTTATGTCTGAAAAAAAGAACGCTCAATTAGAAAATATTACTTTATTAGGAAATCAAAATACAAAGTATTCCTTTAATTATACGCCTGAAATACTCGAGGTTTTCGAAAATAAACATCCGAATCGTGATTATTTTGTGAAATTCAATTGTCCTGAATTCACCAGCCTTTGCCCAATAACCGGACAGCCGGATTTTGCCACGATTTATATCAGCTATATTCCTGATAAAAAAATGGTAGAAAGTAAATCACTAAAGCTTTATTTATTTAGTTTTCGTAATCATGGTGATTTTCATGAGGACTGCATGAATATTATTATGAATGATCTTATTCAATTAATGGACCCAAGATATATCGAAGTTTGGGGGAAATTTACGCCAAGAGGCGGAATATCGATTGACCCGTACTGTAATTATGGCAAACCGGGAACCAAGTTTGAACAGATGGCCGAATATCGTTTAAAGAATCATGATCTGTATCCGGAAAAAGTGGATAATCGCTAAACGAAGCACCAAAGAAAGAGGCGAAAATGAATGAAAAAAGATAAAGCAGTTGTTGTATTTAGCGGCGGACAGGACAGCACGACCTGTTTATTCTGGGCGCGGGAAAGATTTGCTGAGGTGACGGCCGTAACGTTTGATTACAATCAAAGACATATAACCGAAATCGATTGTGCAAAGGCGATCACGGCGGGCTCCCTTCGACCTTCGTACCCGGAAGGAATTTATTATTTCTCTCCTTCGCTGGCGTATTAGCAAGTCAAATTGGCGCACGACATATTATCACCGGTGTTTGCGAAACAGACTTCAGCGGTTATCCGGACTGCCGCGATATCTTCGTTAAGTCGTTAAACGTAACATTAAATCTTTCAATGGATGAAAATTTCGTCATCCACACCCCACTTATGTGGCTGAACAAAGAAGAAACATGGAAGCTTGCCGATGAATTGGGTGCTTTTGACTTTGTCCGTGAAAAAACACTGACCTGCTATAACGGCATTGTCGCCGATGGTTGCGGTGAATGTCCGGCCTGTGTCCTGCGGAGAAAAGGTCTGGATGATTACTTGAAAAATAGAAAGGGACAATAACGATGTATGGATTTCGGATTGTTGATAAATTACAAAAAATAAATGAGGATATCCAAAAAAAGCAGCTAAAGTACCATCACAAACGTGTTCTTGTCAGTAAAGAATTCACCTTTGATGCGGCTCATCATTTACATTGCTATGACGGTAAATGTAAAAATCTCCATGGTCATACATATAAGGTGATTT
>CALGSR010000124.1 GCA_937902115.1 uncultured Bacillus sp.
GGTATGGACAAGTTATTATATGAAACTAGCTTAAGCATCTTTCATAAGGGGGATGAAGGACAAAATCACGGCAAAAGCAGCAAAAATGTCCTTCATCAGGTCAATCAGGCTCCCTTATATGCCCACCGCTAGGAACAAGCAAAACACAAAAAAACAGGGGCTGCCTTTAACCCCTGTTTTAGCGCGGCAGAAACCTGTCTTTTCTCAATAGCTGCTCAAATTCCTCGTTCGAAACAGGCTTGCTGTACAGATAGCCCTGAATCTCATCGACATGAATTTCCTTTAGCAGTTGCAGTTGATCGATGTTTTCTACCCCTTCCGCCACCGTGCGAATATTCAACTTTTTCGCCAGTTGGATAATGGAAGTCACAATTTCAGAACTGACTGATTCAAGCGGAATGCCATCAATAAATGAACTATCAATTTTTAACGTATTTGTTTTCAAATTCTTCAAGTAACTAAGGGAGGCGTAACCGGTGCCGAAATCATCAATCGCCGTTTTAATTCCCATCGATTTTAAAATTTCTATTTTACCGGACACCACCGACTCATCCTTCATAAAAGCCGTTTCTGTAATTTCAATCTCCAAATCCTGCGGCTTGAGTCCAGTTTCCTGTAAAACCCTAGCCACTTCCTGGATCATATCCGATTGCAAAAACTGAATCACCGAATAGTTCACTGACACGATAATCGGGTCCAGTCCGGCATCCTGCCATCTTTTATTTTGCAAACAGGCATTGTACAACACCCATTCACCAATCTGGCCAATCAGTCCTTCTTCCTCAGCGAGCGGAATGAAGTCCAACGGAGAAATAACACCGAATTTCGGATGATTCCAGCGGATTAAAGCCTCTGCTCCAATAATTTTATCCAGCTTCGGATCAATCCGCGGCTGGAAAAACAAGAAAAATTCCTCATCCTTCAACGCCCGCCGCAAATCACTTTTCAGGATCAATTTCTTTTCCGAGCTGTTGAGCGTGCTGCTTGTATGCAATTGATAGCCATTTTTGACGGCCGCCTTTGATTGGTGCATCGCAAAAGAGGCATTTTTCACAAGACATTGCACCCCGTTGCAGCCGTCAGGGTACATGCACATGCCAATATTCACGGTGAGAAACAGTTCATAGCCATCGATCACAAAAGACTGCTTGAACAATTGAATGATCCGTTGTGCCGTATTCACCAAATCTCTTTCCGATACATTTGGAAATATAATGGCAAATTCGTTGCCATCAATTCGGGCAAGGCTTCCAGCAGGATGGGCCATTTGATTTAAGCGAATTGCCGCCCGTTGCAGCAGCTGATCACCCATAGCCGTTCCCAATGAATCATTCACGAATTTAAGTCCGTGTAAATCGATAATCATTAAAGAAATCGTACTCTTCCGTTTTTGCGCCGCCGCAAAATCCTTCTCCAGCTGTAACTCAAACAATCTCCTATTTGGAAGATTTGTTAAAAAATCATAGTAGGCCATTTGATAATACTTTTGCTCTAATATTTTTCGGTCCGTAACATCTTTGCGGATGGCAATATATTGGTGCGGCGTGCCATTCTCATCTAAAAGGGGAACGATGGTTGCGCTTCCCCACCAAATGGAACCGTCCTTTGCCTTATTGCAAGTTTCGCCATTCCAGATTTCCCCACCCGAAATCGTTTGCCAGAGTTTCTTGAAAAACTCCTGCGGATGCCATCCCGATTTGACAATCCGGTGATATTCCCCAAGCAATTCCTCACGACTGTACTTTGAAACCTCACAAAATCGGTCATTCACATAAATAATTTTTCCATCTGCATCCGTAGCCGAAACAGCCGCAGTCCGGTCAAGCGCATAGGCTAATTTCACCAGCCGCTTGATTGGATTCGGGCGTGTGAAAGGCTTGCATGCCTTATCCAGCAATGCGAGGAGAATACTTGAGTCATTCTGTTTTTTATAAGAAAGGAGATGTAATGGGAGAACGCTCCCATCCTTCTTCTTTCCTGTAGACCCTTCCCCCATCCCGTCTTTTTTAAAAAAAAGAACATCATCCTCATTAAACAATTCCCCTATTGTTTTGGACTGCAGTTCTTCCCAGCTATAGCCCAGCATGCCCTGAAAATTCAGGTTTGCCAGCAATGTCTTTCCGCCGGGATCAAACAAATAGATTCCTATTTGCAGTTCATCCATGAGAGGAATGAAAAACTCATCTTCCATCATTTCACTAAGATGAAATACACCCTGTTCCAAGTGAATTGCCCCCTGTTTATTCAATTAGAAATGCGTCGCAAGTCTAAAAACTACCCATTTCCGCCATCCCAAACTTTTCCCTTTGTAATATAAAATAGTTTCCATCCCTTGTG
>CALGSR010000125.1 GCA_937902115.1 uncultured Bacillus sp.
AATCTGACCATCAATTTTAGCCTGCCATACACCTCCACGATTGTCAGTGAAGAATCTAATTTCCGCTTTATGTCCTATGAAATCTATTTTCAACTTAGTCCCAACCTCTGTTGTATAAGCGTTAGGTGCAGCTGTAGCATTCATATTACCGGACAAAACGGTATAGTTTTGTAGCGTTTTCACATCTGTAATTCCCTCAGACAGTATTGAAGTTCTAGTGGGGCGCATATAGTCATCGTTCGCATTCTTTTTCACTTGGTATGATACAAGGGTTCCATCCTCTAAAGGAAATACAATTTCGAAATACCTCGAAGCCAGTTTGCGATATCTGCATTTCTGCATGGAAAGTTTGCGTTTATTTACTAGAGATTGAAAATTGGTAGTGTCCTTAGCAACTTGTGCCAATTGCGTAGTAACTTGATCTATTGCCGTTGCATCATAAATATCAGTGACTACCCAACCCGTAGGAATAACGAACCGGTATGTTTTTGCTTCACTCGTTACTCTAACTGTGTCGCCATGTTGAGGATTCGGATATGTGCTATTTCGTAAAGCTACCGTAGCAACTGCAGGCAACCAATTTGTTTTGTTATCTTCAATAAACCGTTCGACTTTATTTGCTTCTTGTTTTGCAATGTCCCCTTGCACCTTCGCATAATCCGCATTGACCTTTGCAGCAGTTCCATGATCTTTACTCCAACCCATTACTCTCTCACCACCGCTCTGAATGCTGAATCGCCTGTGACTGTAACTGATGTAAACGGATCAAATAAATCATCGAATGATTCACCTGATTTAATCACAATGTTGAATGAATTGATTGATACAGTTAAATCTGAATCGCCATCATTTACAATTGCAAAGCCGTACATACTTGTTAGATAAGTCTTTGATGTTGTGGAAGAACCGTTGAAAGCATCTTTAATAATCCGTCCACGCTCGATGAAACTGTTAGCTCCATGTTTCCCCACAATCACTTCATATTGATCATCAGTAGGATTGTAATACTGCGGAACGGGTTTGTTATTTTTGTCCGTCACTAAACTTTTCGAATTATACGCCATTGACTATCCCTCCAATTCTCTTTTCAATGTAAACTTGAATTTTGCCGCTATGAGGAAACGTTTCTACTCGACCATCTGTATACGTCACTTCAAATTCAGACTCATACATTCCGGCTTTATCGGTTTCAGTACCTTCGAAAACAAAATGTACTTTGCCATCCGTTTCATAAACTGCTTCGCGATTAATTGCTAGCCCTTCATAGCGATTGGACATTTTAAAAACGATTCTTGCGCCAGTTAAATCCACCGGCACACTATCAACCGTTTTCAATGTTGCTCGGATTGCATGTCGGGTATCACCTTGTTTAATCGATATTCGCATGGTGCACCTCCTCGTTTTCTTCCGTTATCAAAAACTGGCTGAGGTAATAACGATCCGTAAATACATCGAATAATTCCAGTTCAATTGAATTACCAACCGGTTCAATTTCAATCATCGCCTTACCTCCCCGCTCATTTGAGATAATTCTTGTTTGATTTTTTGAATCAATGTCGGACGATTATTCCCGAATGTCGCTTCTAATCCAAATCCGCTTTCTTCATAAATTTCTTTTACTTCCGTAATTCGAGCATTTAACGTTACGCCCCAATCTTTATTTTGTACTGTGACTATGTCACCCAGGTCATAGTCCAGTTGATAATTGAAAGCCGACAATGTTCTAGTACGCTTTGTAACACTCTCCGAAATCTGCAGCGTGGATAGATAACTAAATTCACGCTCATATTCAGTACGACTAATCGGTGTTAATAATTGAGCTTCTAAATATTCTTCCTGCAGCAACTCATTTAATTGTTGTTGGCCGCGATCAGTGAGTTTTTGAATGACTTGTTGTTCTGGAATCGGTTGCTCATCTTCATCCATTTCCTCAACATCTCGCGCATCAATGAATACTTCATGCCGATTCAAGCCGCTAAATGAACCAACTTCGATAACACGCCTTGCCACACCTTCACCTTGCCCAGCTACTATGCCAACGTTTTTATAATTCAAATCCGATTGTACATACTGCATGTTTTTTACCGATTCAAATTGCGGACTGAAAATAACAGGTGGGTTAATAATTTGATCAGCCGTTAAGTCCTTGCCCTCCACAACATCAAACACCCAACGTTTATTATCAATGTCTAGCGTTACATCCCAACCTAATCCGCTTGATAATGACAAGGTCGACATTTCTTCCGCTAAGTTTTTAAAGCGAGATGAATACGAAATTGCATCACCACGTTGTAAATCTGGTGCAATGACTAAATTAGGAATCCTACGTCTACCGTCCACAGGCTTTATAATATTTGTGTTGATATAATGCTTCATAACCGTTTCAGCATTTCCGCTGCGATTGTCATATGCAGTATGCAATGGCGGCATTGTAATTCGTTGTGCAACGATTGATTTCAGCGCATACCCTTTGATAAGCCAGTTTTCTGTTATCTTACCTTCACTGTCCAACTCGATCTCTCTATGCTTAATAATAAAAACCTTATTCAAATCGTTTCCTACTAAAATAAGGCTGTCTTTTTGCAAGGCATATGCATGCTTTTTATAACGATTAATACGCAATTCAATGGATCCGATACCATGCCACGATCTAATAAAAAACACGGACTCGTAGTTGTCAATTTCCCCTACAATGTCCATGCCTGTTGTCAATATTCGGATAGGTTTTTTCATTGTTTCACCTCTAATTCATCATACTTCTGGAGGTACAATTAAATCTTCACGACCTTTTAAGATTAATTCAATATCTAATGCATCTTTTAAGTCAGGTCTTTTAGTCACCGTTTCTTCATAAGTTACTCTACCTTCGATAATCATATTTGCTAAAAATACTATCATTTTATAATCCTCCTAATATCATATCTAATATTGTGTTTTCTGTTACTATTAAACGTTGCTTTAAAAGTTCTAATTCTGTTTGTGGAGGTATATACCCAATTTCTCTCCACCCGTGTTCTTCTGTATATTCTATTTCACGTTCTTCGATAGTTGCGCCCTCAATGAATGTTTTATCCTTTTCATCGTGGTAAATGTGTTCAATTCTACCGTTTAATATCGCTACTTTTTTCATCATATCGCTCTCCACCCCACATTCCCAATACCACTAGTTTTTGCGTAAAGAGTTGTATTAGCTCCTCCACTTAAATTTATATATAGTGTTCCAATTCCTGCTGTTACCACCCCTTCAGGCACTCCAGAACCGCTTCTTAATCTATCATTTACCTGTTTAACAGCATTGGCTGTGGCAGCAAATGTTTCACTATCTGAATTAGTAGCATTAGAAAGAAATGGATTTTCTATTTTCCAACCATTTATATACCCTGTGCCCAAAGATGTTGACCACTTCCAAATCCCACTTTCATCTTTTCTAGCTGTTCGCTTCATTGTAAGGGAGTCACCAGAGCTATTCGATGGTGTAGATTTTTGGATCATATAATTTCCATCATCGCTAATTAGTACTTCCACTAATTGAGTATTTGTAGTTGGAGCGTTTGGTGTATTTGCGGGAACTGAATATAATCCAGATTTCACTAAATTATTTAGGTCACCAGAATAACTTTTCGCATAAGGTCCATCTGTATATTGATTTTCAATTAATTCTTGCAGAGTACTATTATCAAAGTTCGGCAATATTTTACTCCCCGCCCACGGACAAATAACATC
>CALGSR010000126.1 GCA_937902115.1 uncultured Bacillus sp.
TTTCATGTATAATAATATCGACATTATATATTAATAGAGAAAGTAGAGGATAAAATGGAAAACAAGAAAAAACAACTTGGCGAGGTTAAATACTCTGTACTTGACCTCTCACCCGTTCTTAAGGGCGGCACAGCAGCAGATTCCTTTAAATATACAGCAGATTTAGCGATCCATGCTGAAAAATGGGGCTATCACCGCTATTGGCTTGCTGAACACCATAATAATACAGGGATTGCAAGTTCAGCTACCTCATTATTAATTGGTCATGTAGCATCAAATACATCAACGATACGGGTTGGATCAGGCGGAGTGATGCTTCCTAACCACTCCCCACTTGTCGTTGCCGAACAATTCGGTACACTCGAATCCCTATTTCCTGAACGTATTGATCTGGGACTTGGACGGGCACCAGGAACCGACCAAATGACGGCACAGGCCTTAAGAAGAGGTCCTGTAAGTGACGGCCATGATTTTCCGGAACAGCTTGCAGAGCTTCGCAACTATTTTCAACCTGAAAATACAGAGCAAGAAATGCGGGTCAAGGCCATCCCTGGAGAAGGTCTGAATATTCCAATCTGGCTCTTAGGATCAAGCGGATATAGCGCTCAACTTGCCGGATATCTCGGTCTGCCATTTTCTTTTGCTAGTCATTTTTCACCGGAAAATACAATACCCGCTCTGCAGGCGTATCGTCAAAACTTCCGTCCTTCTGAAGTTTTGGATAAGCCATATGCTATCGTTTGTCTCAATGCGATTGTGGCTGATACGGATGAGGAAGCACAAAAATTAGCGACTACTTTAAAGCAATATCATTTAAATCTTATCCGCAATACACGCGGGCCACTTGAGCCGCCTGTCGATAATCTTGATAATCAATGCAACGACTTTGAAAAAGCCGTTCTGCATCATAAACTCAGCCTAACAATTATCGGCGGACCTGAAACAGTTAAGAAGGAAATTGAAAAATTAATTGCAGACACTCAGGCCGATGAAATTATGTTCAATGGACAAATCTATGATCAGCAAGCCCGTTTGCGTTCTTTCGAAATTATTTCAGAAATTATGAAGGGGTAATATTACGAGACATTAACAGGCGAAGAGTTCCATCTCTTCGCCTTTTTTCACCTATCTTGCTATTAGTTTACTGCCTACGAGAGGCATACGGTGGCTTACTTCATTCATTTGTACCACAGCTTCTTCCATCATATTCGCAAATAGTTCTTTAACGTTTGGAATCGAGGTAATTAGGCCCGCCACCTGGCCGCAGTTAATTAGACCATTGTCCACATCTCCCCAAACAGCTCCTTTCATATGCTTGTCTTCCGTTGTCATCTGATTAAATTCCTCGAGGCCTATTCCCGCTTTTTCCGCATGGACAATCTTTTCCGCATACCCTGTCTTTATGACCCGTTTTACCCGTCCTACGGAGCGCCCGATAACTTGTGTATCTAAACCACTTGCCTGTATAAGCTTTTCTTTATATGCGTTAGGAACTCGGCTTTCCTTTGTCGCAATTAATCGGGTTCCCATTTGAACACCCTTTGCCCCAAGCATGAAAGCAGCGGCCAAGCCCTTGCCATCACCGATCCCACCGGCAGCAACTACTGGGATGGAAACGGCACTTATAATTTGTGGAATTAGCGTGAAAGTGGTCATTTCATGGCTTGAATTCATGCCTGCTGCCTCAAATCCTTCTGCAACAAGGAGCTCTGCCCCCGCTGCTTCAGCCTTTTGTGCCTGCTTCACTGAAGAAACTGCCGCTATCACGATGATTCCATAATGATGCAGAAGAGAAAGCGTTTGAGCATGATCCCCTTCAGGTAAAGAAACAACAGGAACACGATATTTTAGCACTAAATCAATTAAGTCATGTACATATGGATTAACCCTAAAATCTATATGTACCGCAAATGGAGAACTCGTTTTTCTCTTTGTTTCTAATAGGATTGCTTCTACTTCACGCGGCGTCATCGTCCCCGTTCCAACTGTGCCAAGTCCCCCTGCTTCTGAAACTGCTGCTGTTAAAGCAGCTTGGCTAATATTTCCCATACTCCCTTGAATAATCGGATATTTAATAGACAACAGTTCGCAAATCGATTTCATTCTCCTATCCCCGCCTTATCTACATATATTATTTAAAGAAAATCTAAATTCTACTAACTTCCAAGATTCAATTCACAGAAATACGTTACTGGATGGTTTATATCTATAAATTATCAAATATACGTTAATTTGTAAATATATTATGAATTTTCAGATTAATATAAATACATTTTTTTCTATTATGATAAATGATATGCATATTATGATCTTCTTAAGGATTTAGACGGAGATGCTTAGATGATTATTTTAACTACTGTTCGCCCAAACATGCAGAAGGCGGTTTTATCAGATGCAGTGCACCTATAAAACCGCCTAATTGAATATGATCTTTTGGTCTATTATTCTTCAATCGTTATAAAATAACTATTTTTCCGATAGGCTAATGCCTCCATGGAAGCGAGCAGCTCTCCATCGCTTTCCACTCGTATATTATACCATGAGGTACGGTTATTTCTTTTCTCTTCAACAGCAGTAGCTCTAATTGTGGAACCGTTGAAAGCGGGCGCCATAAAGTTCACAGTTGTCGATAAACCAACGGACGTTTTTCCATAGGAATTACACGCGGCAGCAAATACATAATCCGCCAGGGAGAAAATAATCGCTCCATGAACTGTACCATGTGAATTCAGCATATGATCCTTTACCTCTAATTCAGCTTCAGCCGTTCCGGCACCAAGTTCAATCAAGTTCATGCCAAGTGATTGGGCATAGGGCTCCTGCTGGAAATAGGTAAATATTTCGTTATAATATTTCTCATGTAATTGCTGTTCTGTATATTTTGTAATCATATTATCCCGCCTTTTTAAAAGTTTACAAACTGCTAAATCTTTGGCACATTCCTTATCAAGATGAGGGCTATTTACTGCTCACCAGTGCAAGTTTTCGGGAGGCAGCACCAATTTGTGCAGTTGCTTCCTCCATCATATCGGTGAACAATTCTTTAACTGACGGAATGCTTGTTATGAGGCCGGCAACCTGTCCGCTGTTTATAAACCCATTGTCTGTATCCCCATATATGGCACCATTGATGTGCTTTTCCTCTGATGTCAGCTCATTAAATTCTTCCAAATTTATTCCCTTTTTTTCTGCCTCTAGCAGTTTTTCCGTATAGCCTGTTTTTAAAATTCTTCTAACACGTCCAACTGAGCGACCGACAATCCGCGTATCCAATCCGCTCGCCTGTACAAGTTTTTTCTTATATTCTTCTGAAAAACCACCATCCTTTGTGGCGATGAGACGTGTACCCATTTGTATTCCACTTGCCCCAAGCATGAAGGCTGCAGCCAAGCCTTTTCCATCACCGATTCCCCCAGCAGCGACGACTGGAATCGATACCACATTTGCGATTTGCGGAATAAGGGTAAAAGTTGTTAATTCAAGACTGGAATTTATTCCTGCAGCTTCAAATCCTTCTGCAATAAGGATGTCAGCACCAGCGGCTTCCGCCTTTTGCGCATGTTTATCAGAAGCGACAACAACCATGACCTTTATTCCGTGCTCACGAAAGATTGAAATGTACGGCACAGGATTTCCGGCAGATAATGAGACGACTGGGATTTGATGTTTAATAACTAAATTCACTAATTCAGATACATAGGGACTCACGGTAAGAGCAATATTAACAGCGAACGGAGCATTCGTTTTACTTTTTGTTTCCAAAATAATCGCTTCTACTTCACGGGGAGTCATTGTACCGGCACCAATCGTCCCAAGTCCCCCCGCCTCTGATACTGCCGCCGTTAAAGCGGCATGGCTAATATTTCCCATTCCTCCTTGAATAATTGGATATCGAATGGACAAAAGTTCACAAATAGATTTCATTATATCTCCCCACCTTATCAAGAATATTAAAATATGTTATAATTTAGTGAAAATTACAAATATAAGAGGAGGGTTTATCCTTGTTAGTTCCCTTTCAAGATAAAACACCAATTGTAAAAGACACTACATTTATCGCACCTGGGGCATATTTAATTGGCGATGTCCAGGTTGGCAAAGAAACATCCATCTGGTTCAATACTGTATTACGCGGCGATGAGGATTCAATTATAATTGGAGATAGATGCAGTATCCAAGATAACTCCACTATCCATTTGTATCAGGGCTCTCCCGTTATGATAGAAGATGAAGTAACAGTCGGGCATAACGTTGTCCTGCATGGCTGTTCGATAAAAAAACGTTCCATCATTGGCATGGGTTCTACTATTTTGGATGGAGCCGTAATTGGAGAAGAATGTATTATTGCTGCTAATTCATTAATTCCATCCGGAAAAGTTATTCCGCCCCGTTCTCTCGTAGTTGGTTCGCCGGGAAAGGTTGTTCGTGAACTCAATGAAAAGGACCTGGAAATGATTCAGCTGTCCATTGATACATATGTAGAAAAAAGCTATCTGTATAATCAGGTATTTAAATAAGACTGAGGAGTAAAGGTGTCTGACATTCATATGTTTGACACCTTTATTTTGGCAGTCCGCATTGGTCATTTATTATAACTAATTACTAGATTGACCAATTAAAGGATATTCCTTCGCATTATATAATTTATTTTTCTTCCTCAGGTCATTATCTTCCTGAAAAATTTCCTCAAAAAAACGATTAGCTGGTTCTGCCAGCATTTGATAATACTGATTAAATAAAAGTGCGGCATGGTTTCCATTCCATCGTTCCGGCAGTAATTCTTTTGGAAGTCCGGGGTCAATAAATAAAAATTTTCGATATTGATGAACCAAATAGGCTCTTTCGATGAAGCACTCTTCATCACTCATTTCTCTGCTTTGAATGATACTTTGATGGATAATGTATTTTTTGCTGTATTCTTCAATAAATTCCTCATACTTTGCTTCAATTTCCGCTAAGGGCCAACAATTCTCTACTAAGACAAAGTCAGCTCTCGGACCTTTATATTCTGATAGAAAAAGATGTACATATTCTTCGATTTGATATTTGCTAATTAATAGATCGATTCCTTTTTCATGATTATTCGGAGAAACCCAGCAGCCATTTGACAAATTACCAAAACCGCTCCATTGCAATTCTTTTCTTAATTCATCACGTACCTGTCTTTTTTCTTCCGGGATGTTGTACATGACACCCCGCCACTTTCGATCCCAATCGTGAGGTGTTAGTTTATAAATCCTTTTCGCCGCCTCATCTACACGATTTAGCCCGCGTACTGTTAATTTATAATAACTCTTATTTCCTACCCGTTCGGATTGCAGGAGCCCCTGCTTCGCCATGCGAGATACAGAAACACGAACAGCTTGTTCATTGTGACCAAATTCCTTTAATAAACGAATTAAACTGCCAATCCAAATTTGATTACCGTAATGTCGGATGTAATCCCCATAGATGGTTAGTATTAATGATTGTGTTCCACTCATCTTCTTCACTTCCTAACCGTCTTGTTTGTTGCACACAAGAAGTATTTTTCATCCCGCTCCAAGCTTTCCATCGCTTATCCATTACGGGAATTACTACTATCATATCTGATTTTCCAATCTAATCGCAACCACTATTTCCCTTTAAAAAGCGGGGCTCTTTTCTCACTGAAGGCTTGCAAGGCTTCCAAACGGTCTTCTGTCGGGATCGTTAATTCATAAGCCTTTGCTTCAATTGCTAATCCTGTTTGAATATCCGCATTCATCCCATAGTGAATCGCATACTTTGCCTGGCGCAAAGCAATCGGTCCATTTTTCAGCATTTCACCGGCAAATTCTCTGCAGGACTGTATGAGCTCATTTCTACCCACTACTCTCGTTAATATCCCCCAATCATAAGCCTCGTGTGCCGTCAGCTTTCTAGCTGTAAAAATAAGTTCTTTTGCTTTTGACTCACCAATCAAACGCGGTAAGCGCTGTGTGCCGCCTGCTCCCGGAATAATCGCCCAGCTTGTCTCCGTCAAGCCTAATTTCGCTTCCTCAACACTAATCGCGAAATCACATGCTAATATCAATTCAAAGCCACCGCCAAATGCATAGCCATTTACCGCCGCAATCGTCGGCTGCGGAAGTTCCGCAATAGCATTAAAAACTTCCCTGATTGCTTTAACATTCCGGCGGACTTCCTGCTCAGTTAACGTTTTCCGCTCCTTCAAATCCGCACCGGCACTGAACGCCTTATCTCCTGCTCCAGTAAAAATAACGACGCGGACATCAGGATTAAGCGCAATTTCAGCTGTAATTTCGCCAAGTTGCTGCAATGTTTCATAATCCGTACAATTCAACACATCAGGACGATTAATTGTTACCGTTGCAATATGTTCTTCGACGCTGTACAACACTTTTGACATACTAATTTCTCCTTTAGCTTTTGACTCTTTTTTAGCTATGCAAACTCCATGGAAGGTTAATCTTGTATATTTTCAACGATGGCAGCAATTCCCTGGCCTACTCCGATACACATTGTGGCTAAACCATATTTAACATTCTGTTTTTTCATTTCGTAAATTAATGTCGTTAAAATACGCGCCCCGCTTGCACCAAGTGGATGACCGAACGCAATTGCTCCTCCATTTACATTGACCTTTGATGGATCAAGCTCTAATTGACGCATACACTCTAATGATTGTGAAGCAAAAGCTTCATTCAATTCAATCAATCCGAGATCTTCAGTCGTTAACCCGGCCCTTTGCAATGCTTTTCTGCTTGCATAAATCGGTCCAAGGCCCATGATTCTCGGCTCTAAACCGGCTGTTGCACCTACAACATATTTCACTAATGGTTTTAAGTTCAATTCTTTCGCTTTCTCCGCACTCATTAATAGCAGTACAGATGCTCCGTCGTTAACCCCGGAAGCATTACCTGCTGTCACGGTACCTCCGGCAAATATCGGCTTTAACTTACTTAATTTTTCAATGGTTGTATCATGACGAGGGTGTTCATCCTCAGCAACAACCGTTTCATTTCCCTTTCGATCTTTTATCGTAACAGGGACGATTTCCGCAGCAAAGCGATTTTCTTCCATCGCCTTTTTCGCTCTTTGCTGACTTTCGTAAGCGAACCCGTCTTGGTCCTCACGTGAAATTTGAAATTGCTGTGCCACATTTTCGGCTGTTTGCGGCATGGAATCAGCGCCATACATTTCCTCTAATACAGGATTTGTAAATCTCCATCCGATCGTGGTATCTTGTAATTCCATTCCGCCGCGCGGATAGTCTACTTCAGGTTTTCCCATAACAAAAGGGGCACGTGTCATGCTTTCTGTTCCGCCGGCAATATAGATATCGCCTTCGTTAGCGGCAATCGCTCTCGCTGCATACATCACCGCATCAAGACCTGACCCGCATAAACGATTAAGTGTCGTACCTCCCACTGAAATTGGCAGACCCGCTAAAAGAGAGGACATTCTGGCCACATTACGGTTATCCTCGCCAGCCTGATTGGCATTTCCCAATATGACCTCTTCGATTTCCTCACCGGGAAGATGCGGGTTTCTCTCTAAAATCGCTTTAATCACAATGGCCCCTAGGTCATCCGGACGGACACTTTTTAGCGCGCCTTTATATCTCCCGATTGGTGTTCGTACTGCATCGACAATTACTACTTCTCTCATTTTGTCAGCACCTCTTTTTTCTCAGCTGTATAATCATAGACCCCTTTACCTGATTTACGTCCTAGTCTGCCCGCCTTTACAAACTGTTCTAATAATGGAGCCGGACGATACTTTTCACCTAATTTTTCATGCAGTTGCCTTAAGTTGTTTAAACGTGCGTCCAACCCAACCAAATCTACTAATTCGAATGGCCCCATCGGATAATTCAGACCTAATTTAATTGCTTTATCAATTTCTTCCGGTGTCCCGAGGCCCTCTTGAAGCATGTAAAAGGCTTCATTGCCGACAAGGCAGCTGATTCGGCTTGTCACAAATCCAGGGAATTCATTGATCACGACCGTTTCTTTTCCCATCTGTTCCGCTGCTACTCTGATTGTATTAGCTGTTTCGTCACTTGTTTCAAGTCCCCTAACGATTTCAACAAGCGGCATTCGATGAACTGGATTAAAGAAATGCATCGC
>CALGSR010000127.1 GCA_937902115.1 uncultured Bacillus sp.
GGTTTAGCATAGACATTTTCAGCTGGAGCCTTTACATATTGGGCGTAGGTTCCATCGGTAGGCATGCCTATGATAGAAAAATTAGGTCCCTCAAATTGAGGATTTTCTCCCCAGTTTAAAGCAGGGTTGATGACAACTGCGCTGCCTATTTGGATTCCTTCAACATCATCTGCGACAGCAACCACTTCCCCCGTCCCATCGGCTCCTAATATAGAAGGCAGTTTCATCCCGGGATACAAACCATGGGTAATCCATACATCCCTTCTATTTAAAGAGGCATACTTTAAACGAATGAGCACTTCACCCGCTTGTAGCACAGGTATTTCCAACTCTTCATATTGAAGCATTTGCGGACCGCCAAGTTCTCTTAATACGATGGCTTTCATATCATTTACCTCCCTGCCAACCACTACATATTTCGTCTATATTGACCGCCTACTTCATATAAAGCGGTGGTAATTTGCCCCAGTGAAGCCACCTTCACACATTCCATCAGCTCTTCGAACAAGTTGCCGTTTTGAAGTGCTGTCCGTTTCAGCCGTTCCAAAGCTTTTCCGGATTCTTCTTGATTTCTATTCCAGAACTCATTAAGATTACTAATCTGGGTTTTCTTTTCTTCTTCAGTGGAACGTGCAAGCTCAATCTCATAGGCTGTATCATCAGAATTGGGATTAATGAACGTGTTGACCCCGATAATTGGCAATTCCCCAGAGTGCTTTAAATGTTCATAATACATCGATTCATCCTGGATTTTCCCTCTTTGATATTGTGTTTCCATCGCCCCAAGGACCCCGCCACGATCGTGTATCCGCTGGAATTCAGCTAGTACAGCCTCTTCTACCAAGTCCGCTAATTCATCAATGATAAAGGAACCTTGTAATGGGTTTTCATTTTTTGCCAAACCTAATTCCTTATTGATGATCATTTGGATCGCCATGGCCCGGCGGACAGAATTTTCAGTCGGCGTAGTAATGGCCTCATCATAAGCATTCGTATGCAAGGAGTTACAGTTATCATAAATGGCAATTAAAGCCTGTAAAGTTGTGCGGATATCGTTAAAATCCATTTCTTGTGCGTGCAGAGATCGTCCCGATGTTTGGATATGGTATTTTAGTTTTTGGCTTCGTTCATTGCCGCCGTATTTATTTTTAATAATAACAGCCCAAATCCTCCGTGCCACCCGACCCATGACTGTATATTCCGGGTCTAATCCATTGCTGAAGAAATAGGATAGGTTTGGAGCAAAATCATCAATGTTCATGCCACGACTTAAGTAATATTCAACAAAGGTAAATCCATTTGCCAGCGTAAAGGCTAATTGGGAAATCGGATTAGCCCCCGCTTCGGCAATATGATAACCACTGATACTTACTGAGTAGTAATTTCGCACTTTATGATCGATAAAATATTGTTGGATATCTCCCATCATTTTCAGCGCAAACTCCGTCGAAAAGATACACGTATTTTGTCCTTGATCCTCTTTCAAAATATCCGCTTGCACCGTACCCCGTACTGTTTGTAAGGTCCATTCTTTAATTTGTGCTTTCTCTTCAGGACTCGGCTGTCTGCCATTTTTCTCAACGAATATTTCTTCTTGCTGATAAATAGCCGTATTCATGAACATTGCTAGAATAAGTGGCGCCGGCCCATTGATCGTCATGGACACGCTGGTAGATGGATGGCACAGATCAAACCCTTTATACAATTTCTTCATATCATCCAACGTACACACGCTGACACCACTGTTGCCAATTTTCCCATAGATATCGGGACGATAATCCGGGTCTTGCCCGTATAAAGTCACGCTATCAAAGGCCGTAGACAGACGCTTCGCATCATCGTTTTGACAAAGATAATGAAAGCGGCGATTGGTACGCTCAGGCGTTCCTTCCCCGGCAAATTGACGCTTCGGATCTTCACTCGTCCGTTTAAAAGGAAATACCCCTGCTGTGTAAGGGAAGTATCCAGGCAGATTCTCTTTTAACAACCATCGAAGTAATTCTCCTGGGTCCTCGTACTTAGGTACACTCACCCTTGGAATCTTATTGCCTGATAGAGATTCCGTATACAATTCCGTTACAATTTCTTTATCGCGGACCTTGGTCACTAACTGGTCTTGCCGATAGGCTTTACTGATTTCCGGCCATTCTTTCAGCATCTTTTTAGATTCCGGATGTAACCTATTTTCATAATGAGCGACCATTTCTTCTAGCTTAGAAGTGAAGATTTCCGCTTCTTCGTCTGACATCCATTGACCCTTTTCATTCATGATCATCTGCTTTGTTCCCTGTAATTGAAACAGCTTGCGTGCAATTGAAACTTGTTCTTCTGAAAATTTCTTATAGTGGTGCACAGTTTGAACGATTTCGCCCAAGTACCCTGTTCGATCAGGAGGAATAATTAAGTTTTTCTTCGTTACCTTCTGAATCTTAATTTCATATTCCGTTGCCCAGCTGCCCCCTGTTTTCATTTCCACTAACTTCATCAGGTTAGCAAAAAGGACATTCGTGCCTTCGTCGTTAAATTGGCTGGCAATTGTTCCAAAAACCGGGAGGTCTTCATCAGCCACTTCAAATATCTGATGGCTTCTCTGATATTGTTTGCGAACGTCACGTAAAGCATCTTCTGATCCGCGGCGTTCAAGCTTGTTGATGACAATGAGGTCAGCAAAATCAATCATATCGATCTTTTCGAGCTGTGTTGCGGCTCCAAATTCACTTGTCATGACATACATAGCCAAATCGCATATTTCAACAATTTCAGAATCACCCTGTCCAATCCCACTAGTTTCGACAATAACGAAATCATATCCGGCTGCTTTGACTACCTGAATGGCCTCCTTTGTGGCATGACTTAACTCGGTCTTGGACCCCCGGGTGGCCAAACTGCGCATATAGACACGTGGATTATTAATTGCATTCATCCGAATCCGGTCGCCTAGAAGAGCTCCTCCAGTCTTCATTTTGGAGGGATCGACTGAAATAATCGCTATGGATCGATCTGGGAACTGTTCCAGAAAGCGACGCACTAATTCATCCGTCAGGGAACTTTTCCCTGCGCCACCGGTTCCGGTAATCCCCAAAACAGGCACAGTTGAAACATCAGCCTGTAACTTCTCCAACGTAGCAGCAACAGATTCTTCTCCCTCATTTCTTCCCTGATTTTCTTCCACAAGGGTAATGAGCTTTGCAATCGATCTCCAATGCCTCTCTTTTAATCCAGCTAACTCTTGTTCTA
>CALGSR010000128.1 GCA_937902115.1 uncultured Bacillus sp.
GATGCAGCATGAACGGAAAAACTTTTATCTATTATTTGCCTCCCAAGATCAAAAAGAAGGAATGCAGGCTTTTATTGAAAAAAGAAAAGCACATTTTAAAGGGATATAAGGCGGTGCAGCAATATGTATGAAACGATTCAATACAAGATTGATAATGGAGTAGCAACGATTGAATTAAATCGGCCGGATAAATTAAATGCCTTTAACTCCATAATGATCCGTGAAATTACAGCGGCATTAAAGGAAGCAAATAAAGATCCAGAGGTACGATGCCTGATGATCACCGGCGCTGGGCGCGGATTTTGCTCCGGTCAGGATTTAGCGGATGTGAATGAAGAAATGGATCTTGGTGAAGTACTTCGCACACAGTATACTCCAATGGTGAAACAGCTTCGGGCAATCGAAAAGCCGATTGTTGCTGCGGTGAATGGAGTGGCCGCAGGCGCCGGATTCAGCCTTGCTCTTCTATGTGATTTTCGCATTGCATCGGAAAAGGCCAGCTTTGTCAATGCATTTATCCATGTCGGCTTAATTCCTGATGCAGGGAATCTCTATTATTTGCAAAATCTAATTGGTTATGCAAAAACTGCGGAACTTTCGATTCTAGGTGAGAAGATTTCAGCAGAGAAAGCACTGGAATTGGGTCTGGTAACAAAACTTTTTCCAACGGAAACCTGGAGAGAGGAAGCAGTACAATTTTCGGAATATTTGGCGAAATTACCCACAAAAGCAATTGGCCTCATTAAAAGAAATTTAAAACTAGCTCAGGACCTGTCATTTGATGATTATTTAGAAAAAGAAGCAGAAGGCCAGCAAATTGCCGGTTCCACAAGAGATCATCATGAAGGTGTCCAAGCTTTTATTGAAAAAAGAAAACCTGTTTTCAGTGGAAAATAAACAGAACATCAAAGGAGAGAAAGATATATGTCAACAATACAACAATCTGCAACAGAAAAATCATCCGTAAAACGTGACTTCTATCATTTAATTATAAATGGCGAAAAAGTAGAAAGCAGCAATGGCGGAACGATTAAAACTTATAATCCGGCAACAGGAGAGTTGGTTGCAAATGTTGCCAAAGCAACAAAAGAAGATGCGGAAAAGGCAGTCCGGGCTGCACGCCAGGCTTTTGATCACGGAAAGTGGAGGAAATATCCGGTTAACAAGCGCTCCCGTGTCTTAAATAAAATTGCTTCTATTATGCGTTCCCGTTTCAATGAATTAGTAGAATTAGAGATTTTAGATACAGGTAAATCGCTGTCAACGGCACAGGGACAGGTAAATCAGGCGATTGAAGATTTCGAATTTTATGCAGGTGCCATCGTATCACATGGCGGAAGGGTCAATACTCTGCCGGGTCAATTCCATAACTATACAGAGAAAGAACCAGTCGGTGTTTGTGCACAGATTATTCCTTGGAACTACCCATTAATGATGGCTGCCTGGAAAGTTGCCCCAGCTATTGCTGTAGGCTGCTCAATTGTAGTAAAACCAGCATCCTTAACACCGCTTACAGCGATTTTGTTAGGTGAAATTTGCCTTGAAGCAGGGGTACCAGCAGGTGTAGTAAACATCGTTCCTGGTTCCGGCTCTGAAGTTGGAAATTATTTAGTAGAACATGCATTAGTAGATAAAGTGGCCTTCACAGGTTCTACTCCAATTGGAAAAAATATTATGGAGAGAGCGTCTCAAACATTGAAACGCGTCACATTAGAGCTAGGCGGCAAATCTCCTAATCTCGTTTTTGAAGATTGTGACATGGAAGCGGCAGTTGCCGGTTCATTATATGGCATTTTCTATAACACAGGCCAATCTTGTGAAGCTCGTTCCCGTTTATACGTTCATGAAGATATTTATGATGAGTTCGTCAATAAATTCGTCGAAAAAACAAAGCAATTAAGATTAGGAAATCCTTTTGATGAAGGAACACAAATTGGCTCGATTATTGACCAAAATCAGCTGGATGTCATTGACGGCTATGTTCAGTCAGCGATTGCAGATGGTGCGGATATTTTAGCCGGCGGAAAAGCAGCGGTTGTCGAAGGATTTGAAAACGGCTATTGGTATGAGCCGACAGTTATCGCTAATGTCAACCATGAAATGAAAGTTGTTAAAGAAGAAATTTTCGGTCCAGTTGTTGTTATCATGAAGTTTAAAGATGAGAAAGAAGCAATCAAGCTGGCAAATGATACTGAATTTGGTTTAGGCTCAGCGATTTGGACAAAAGACGGGGCACGTGCGACTCGTGTGGCAAATCAAATTCAAGCAGGAATTGTAATGGTGAACTGCCCATTCTCCGCGATGCCGGGAACCCCATTTGGCGGATATAAACAATCTGGTTTTGGGCGCGAACTATGTATTGAAACGCTTGACCTATATACAGAGACAAAAAGTATTGTTTCTTATTACGGCAGCCGTCCGCTCAATCCATTAGGGGTTTAATTCATATCAGAGTACGAATTTTCTACAGATTCGTACTCTTCATACATACATGAAAAAGGAGTGCTGAGAAATGATTAACAATATTGTCGTAGTCGGATCAGGTGTTATGGGAAGAGGGATTGCTTATGTCGCAGCTGTCGGCGGATTTAATACAACTGTTTATGATACAAACGAAGCTGTTTTAATTAATGCAGAAAATCAATTAAAGCAAATCTTTGAAAAGTCTTTAAACAAAGGGAAACTAACTGCGGTTCAAATTGAAGAAGCGAAAAATCGTCTAACTTATTCCACTGCAGTGGAGGAAACTATTCAATCAGCTGATCTTGTTATTGAAGCAGTACCCGAGAAAGCGGAAATTAAAAAACAGGTGTTTGAAACTCTTGAAGCGTATGCACCGGAGCATTGTCTGTTTGCTACCAATACATCAACGATGAGTCCAA
>CALGSR010000129.1 GCA_937902115.1 uncultured Bacillus sp.
AATTCGGTAAATAGTGACAAATATCCGTTGAATTTTAGTACAATAGAACGGAAACGAACTTATCACGATGGCTACGTGTTTGAAGGGGATATAATACAATCAAAAAGGGAGCGGACGAACATGCAAAAGGAATTGACTTACGAAGATATTCTCATTGGAGATACTGCGGCTTTTTCAAAAACAATTTCTGAATTTGATATTTATCAATTTGCCGGAATCACTGGTGATTTTAACCCCATGCACATTGATGAAACATTTGCAGATACTACGATTTTCAAGGAACGAATTGCGCACGGAATTTTAGCAGGAAGCTTTATTTCAACTGTTCTTGGAATGAAACTTCCTGGGCCTAATACAATCTATCTATCTCAAAATTTAAAATTTACAGCACCTGTTAAAATAGGAGATACAGTTAAAGCAGTCGTTGAAGTCATGGAAAAACAAGATGATAAAAAATTTATTAAGTTAAAAACACAAGTGTTTAATCAGAATGAAGTCATGGTCGTAGACGGCGAAGCACTGGTGATGAAGAAATACTGAGGATGGGATTCAAAATATGGAGAAACAATTTCAGCAATGGAAGAAGGTAAAAAAGAAACAACCGGAGGATTTACTGTCTCTAATTCATGATGGAGATGATGTCATCCTCCCAGTTGCCAATGGGGAGCCCCATGTGTTGATGGATATTTTGGAGGAATACGGGGATAAATTTCAGAATGTTCGAATTCATCAAATGCTTCCGACAAGAGAGCGGAATTATATACAAGGATCGATGAGACCGTCCCTCACACATGTCTCTTATTTTTTAAGCGGAGCCTCACGAAAAGCTTATTTACAAGGACAGTGTGAACTCGTTCCCAATCATTTTCATCAGATGCCGCGAATTTTACGTGAAGCCACAAAAACTTCGCTTGTCGTAGCTGCTGCCTCACCAATGGATGAACACGGATACTTTTCTTTAGGAACACAGGCAGATTATACGGCGTCTTTTATTGGAAAGGTTCCCTTTTTTCTAGAAGTGAACGAGCAGATGCCGCGCACATTTGGCGAAAATCAGATTCATATCAGTCAAATAGAAGGGTATGTATCCGTGGATTACCCGCTCCATGAAATTCCACTGTCTCCAATTAGCGAAACAGACATGAAAATTGGTTCGTACATTGTCGAACAAATTGAAAATGGAGCAACTTTTCAAGCAGGGATTGGCGGCATTCCAAATGCTGTCATCAGTCTATTAAAATCACACAAAAATTTAGGGATCCATACGGAACTGATTTCTGATGGAGTCATTGATCTGGTGCGCTCAGGTGTGATAACAGGCAGTGAAAAGAAAACCTATTTAGGAAAAATAGTCACAACCTTTGCCCAGGGTACGAAACAATTGTATCATTTTCTCGATGAAAATCCCGCTGTTGAATTTCTTCCGGTAGCCATTGTGAACGATCCGAGGGAAGTTGCTAAAGAAGACAATATCGTTTCGATTAATGCGACAACAGAAGTAGATTTCTACGGACAATGTGCTTCAGAAACGATCGCAGGAAGCTACTATAGTTCAACAGGAGGTCAGGCAGATTTTGCCCAGGGAGTACGACTTGCGAAAAATGGAAAAGGTTTTATCTGCCTGCACTCTACAGCGAAAAATGGCACGATCTCGAGAATACGGCCACATTTGAACCATGGTTCTGTTGTAACAACCTCGAAAAACGATGTAGACCGAATCGTAACCGAATATGGGGTTGCTGAGTTGCGCGGCAAAAGTATTACAGAACGAACAAAGTCTATGATTCAAATCGCTCACCCAAAATTTCGCGATGAACTCACATTCGAAGCGAAACGGCTTGGATTTCTCTATTGAAAATAATGGAAGTAATGGACCATCGAATTAGCTTGATAAGCAAAGTACAGGATGCAATATACAAATCAAACATATAAAATAAAACCTATATAAAAAAGGACAAGTATTTGCTTCAATAAAAAGAGCGATACTTGTCTTTATTTTTTTACTTGACCTTTACGCAGCGTAAGGCCTTAAGATGAAATTGTCAGGAGGGTGAGAACAAATGGAGTATACTGTTAACAAATTGGCGAAGTTGTCAGGTGTCAGCGACCGTACATTGCGATACTATGATGAAATTGATCTTCTTAAGCCGGCAAGAATCAATTCATCTGGTTATCGTATATACGGCCAGAAAGAGGTGGACCTCCTCCAGCAAATTTTATTTTACCGTGAATTGGAGATAAATCTCGAAGAAATTAAAGACATCATCAACGAGCCAAACTTTAATGAAATTGGTGCACTGCAAAATCATTACGAAAAATTGCAGAAAAAACGTGCCCGTCTTGACAGAATCATAGCGACAGTCGAAAAGACGATTGTCAGCAAGCGGGGAGGATACAAAATGCAGGACAAAGATAAATTTACAGGTTTTAAAGAAAAATTGATTGAAGAAAATGAGCGGCAATACGGAAAAGAAATTCGTGGAAAATACGGTGATGAAACCGTTAATGCCAGTAATGCCAAGCTAATGGGGCTGTCACAGGCTGATTATGAGGCAATGACAAAGATAGGGGAAGATGTCTTTATTCTCTTAGAAAGAGCATATGAGACTGGTGACCCGGCATCTGATGCTGCACAGGAACTGGCGGCTAAGCATAAAGAATGGCTGATGTATTCCTGGGGAGAATATTCTCCGGAAGCCCATGCAGGCCTAGCCGAAATGTACGTTGCAGACAAGCGATTTACAGCCTATTATGATAAAGCAGTTGAAGGTGGCACAGAATTTTTACGTGATGCCATCTTCATTTACACAGGGAAAATTAAAAACTCTCAGTCAAACGATAAAGTCGATTGATAAGAATAACCCAATGATGGGTTAGTTAATCAAATAATAATTATAAAATACCGGTCCTCAATTGGCTGGTATTTTTGCATGATGAATCCATTCCTTTTTTTGCTGCAAACTTGCAAGCATCATAACCAGCCATTCATTTTTTTATTCTTGTTAGGATAATTTTGATGAGAAGCCCCGTTAAAACTCCAGGTATGACAAACAGCATTGGCAAAAACACCGGTCCAAAGAGGATGCCAAATATCCTAAAGGATTTGGAGTACATCAAGCCAACCGTAACAAAATAAGCACAAAAGACAAATGGCAGGAACGAATAAGGAGACTTGCCGCCGCCTGCGCCTTTGAATGCATCCCAGGCTGCATAAAAATAAATACATGGATAAAACATGAGCCATTGAAAATTAGCACGTTCAATCGCAGCATCGATTTCCCCATTAAAACTAAATAGGATCATTTCGTTAAAATTAGCTTGAACATTAACTAAAATCTCACAAACAATAAATAGAAGGCCTTTTAGGAAATTTCCGTTTAATAGTTGTCCGAATCCCGGTAAAGCAATAGACCAAAACAATGTTTCAATTGGATTCTTTTTCACTTTAGCAACCCGCTTTGTCTTTATTTTTGCAATCAATATTATTGTCCCTGCGTCTCTTTCGAAATATTCGTTGATTTTGCATCTAAAAAAAGGAAACCTATAATGTTTGATGGGATTTTTTTAATACAACTCATTAACAATGATTAATAAAATGTATATATTCCCTTAACATTCATCGATTAAGATAGATATAAGTACAGAAATCTATTTAACTATTTATATCTTTAACTATTCAAATGTATGATCAAAGGGACTATTACCTTAAGAATCTTCAGAAAAAATGAACAAACCCGCCATCCAGGAGGAAAATACGTGCTGAAAATAATGAAAAGAGTGAGATATTTTTGCTTCACCCTTATTATGGCTATTTTTTTCATCCTACAGCCTTATGAACTGACTTTCACAGCTGTAACCGAGGATGACACATCATCAAACTACATGTCACAAGATATCGAGTCTTCATATGATGCTCCTTAGAATAGAAAGAATAATTATTTATCAAGGACCCTCTTCCGGGTTCTTTTTTCTTTGGGACAAGGGGACGGGTTCATTGTCCCATTCTCTTTAAACACTAACAAGTAATTGAAATGAGCATAAAAGATCCTCCGATAAGGATTATTAATGTAAAATAGTAAGTGACTATTTTTTGTTAAAGGAGAAGAAAATGAAACATTTTATCGCGGAATTAGAAAAAAGCGGCATCCAAAGAGGAGTGTATTCACCTGAGCAGACAGCCCTTGTCATGCGCAAATTAGCCGCTTCCTTTCCATTTGAAAATTTAGATGTGTTAAATAGAATAGATAACAAAATTACTCCGGAATTTATTATTAAAAAAATATTAAAATACCGCCGGGGCGGACT
This sequence comes from uncultured Bacillus sp., assembly GCA_937902115.1. Taxonomy (GTDB): domain Bacteria; phylum Bacillota; class Bacilli; order Bacillales; family Cytobacillaceae; genus Bacillus_BD. The sequence continues at coordinate 4,306 of CALGSR010000129.1, forward strand.
TTGTTATGAACTCAACTCTCTTTTATATCTGGTGTTAAAGGAGCTTGGTTTTGAACCTTCCATTGGAATCGGAACGGTCAATAAAGAAGGGACTTGGGGAACGGATAGAACCCATGCCATTGTTCTTCTGTCACTCGGAGGAAGGAAATATATTGCTGATGGAGGATTCGGTAACAAGCTTGCTTTACATCCATTAGAACTTGATGGAAATAGCGTTACATCTCCTGCAGGAAGCTTTCGACTTCGTCACAAGAATACGGAAAAGGGCAGCGTTGCACTAGAAATGCAAAATCAAAACGGGGCTTGGGACGTTCATTATGCATTTGATTGGAATCCTGAACCATGGTCAGAGCTGGAACGAATCAAACAGGATATTCTTCATCACCCGCATTCTGCTTTTAATAAAAGGCCTTTAATCACGAATATGTTAAAGGATGGCACGCAATCGATTAACGATGAACGCCTGTACCGCAAATGGGTTGACGGAAGGGAGGAAGAAATTGTTTTTAAAACAAAGGATGACTTCCTAAAAACCATTCGAACCCTTTGTCCCGCTTCCATTATCAATGAAGCAGAAAAGGTTATGAAATAAATGGACCTTGCGCTTATGACAGGAATTGTCAAGTATAATATTTTCATCATCCTCACAAATTAAACCTATCTTTGTGAGGTGATGAAAATGGGGACGAAAGACTTTAATGGTATTTATAATGACTATCGACAGCAAGCACAGAATCAAGCGATGACAGAAGCGAACCTGGATCCATATGTAGAGAATAAGGAGCAAATTATTGCCGTTCGAAAAAACGATGATGGTGATATTATTGCTTTCAAAACAGGAACTGGCAGAGAATTAGATTATGTAATGGCATTAAATGAAGCAAAAGCGGGAAAACTAGCACATGTTGATGTTTTTCATAAATATGGCAGAGACATTATCCGCAGTGAGCCGGATGGAATAAAGGAAAACAATCTCGACAATCTGCCGGAATTTTAATTATAACTATCCTGCCCTATAGGTTATGTGAACGTTTTAATTCCTTGTACCCAAAGAAAGTCTGTTATTACAATACAGATAAGCTAATTGTTAGTTAAATCCAATCAAATACGCGTTCCTCACTTGTTAAATCGACAAAAAATACAGTATAATTAAAAACGTGTCATTTTAGGGGAGGAATGCGTATGGATGAAACATCTGAAGCAAAGAAACATACACACACACCATTAAAAGCAGGGAGTATTATTAAGCGGGCGCTGTTTATTACTCTCGGTGCGTTTATTACGGCTTACGGCCTTGAAGCGATATTAATTCCCAATCAAATGATTGATGGGGGGGTTACTGGTTTATCCATGATCCTATCCAGTATTACCCCCATCAATCTAAGTGTTTTCCTTATACTTTTAAACCTGCCATTCTTTTTTCTTGGCTATAAGCAAGTCGGAAAAACCTTTGCAGTTAGTATGTTATATGGGATTATCGCCCTATCTGTTGCAACATCTTTATTCCGCCATGTGGAAGTCATTACTGATGATCCATTACTTGCTGTTGTATTCGGCGGATTATCCTTAGGCGTTGGAGTTGGTTTAACGCTTAGAAACGGCGGCGTACTGGATGGTACAGAAACCTTAGCTTTATTAATTGAGAAAAAGCTCCCATTTTCAGTGGGTGAAATCATCATGGTTGTTAACGTGATCATTTTTGCCATTGCCGCTTTTGTATTTGGGTTAGAGAATGCTCTCTTTTCCATGCTTACATATTATATTGCTTTTAAAACGATTGATATTGTTGTCATAGGTTTCGAAGACATGAAGTCCATATATATCATCAGTGATCGGAATAAGGAGATTGCTGAAGCAATATCAAATAGACTTGGACGCGGGGTCACCTACTTAAATGGTGAGGGGGCATACACCGGCCAGGATAGACAGATTATTCTCTGTGTCTTTACAAGATTAGAAGAAACAAAATTAAAAGATATTATCCGCGAATTCGACTCAGATGCCTTTACGATTTCAAATGACTTGGCCGAAGTACGCGGAGGACACTTTAAAAAGAAGGATGTTCATTAACGATCAATAAATCAAGCCCCTATCGTCTAAGATAGAGGCTTGATTTAATTTCATTAATAATCGGTAATAATAATATCCCTTTCCAGAAAGGCTTCAATCACTTCGCTAATCTGATAGGAAACCTGCGGTAAATCATAATTTTCAAAGGCATGTTCACAGGAGTTTTTATAGGCCATTGTTCCATCGTAGTGTGATAAATGCCGCTCGATATCAGCATCATTGTCCTGTCGTTCCTTTTGTCTTTGAATGACGGTATCACGGTCGGCATAGATGAAAAAGCGCATCACCTTATCGCCATACATCTTTTTCAGTTTTTCTGTTCCTTCCGGATTCAATGTCAAATAAACAAGGTCATGTTTATCAAAAGCTTTTACGATCTCCTCTTCACGAATCCCATAGTGGAACCCATCGATTTCAACACTTTCGAGAAATTCCTCTTGTTCCTGCATTTTAAGATAGGCTGCCTCATTAACAAAATGGTAATCCCTTCCATCCTGTTCATAGTGGCGGGGAGGTCGAGTGGTGTAAGAGAGGACTGTTTCCATATCAAACGCGGTTGCAACCATTCTCGCAATGGTCTTTCTTCCGGAGCCATCTGGACCAGTGTAAATAAAAATCTTTTCCTTTTCTTTAATTTGGTACATTAACAAACCCCCATTTATAAATTGATTGCTGGATATAAGATATCCCGCTTTAAAAGTGAAAAAACAGCAGAGGATTACCGCATCTCAGCAGAAATATGCCATTACATATATTATATCAAACAATCAGGAAAATTTACCAGATTTTTCTGACATTTCAGTAATTTTTAATAATATTTTTTAACAAACTACTGTATTTTTTATAAAAATTCATTGAAACGGTGTTTTTTTGTTTATTATGTCACGGTAAATTAATAATTATTCATAAGAGAAACCGGAATGGCTCATTAATTATTTAGGCTCTTTTCTCAGACATTGTTGCTTTTCCTTTGAAAAATATAAGTTGCTTGACTTTATTTTCAATGTGAAGCTGGATTTCTTTGAAGAGAAAAGAGCTGCAAACTGAATTAAAAGCCCGAAAACAGCTGTTTCTGCGTTAAAATCGGCCTTTAGATTGAGTTCTTTTCTCAAACATTGTTGCTTTTGGAGTAAAGAAGCTGATTGTTCTTGCATAAAGGTTGATGTTGTTAGAAATTTATTGAGAAAAGAGCTGCAAATTAGATAAAAATGCTCAAAATACCTGATTGCACGTTAAAATTGGCCTTTAAATTTTAACAACAAACTTCACGAATACAACCTTAGATTTTAACAACAAACTTGACAAAAACAGCCATTATTTAAAAAGAACATTACGAAAGCGTTTCAAAATCAGTTATATTTATGTATAGTAAAAATAGATGTGTTCGTTGTTTTCTCATAACCTACACAAAATTAGGGTTATTTTTTTTGTTAGAATAGAAATGTACTATTGTTGCGGGAGGCAGTGCTAAGTGTATAATCGTATTTTAGTAGCTATTGATGGGTCAAAAATGAGTAATAAAGCCTTGAAATCTGCATTACAGATTGCGAAGGAGAGATATTCTAAAGTTGGGGTTATTCATGCGGAAAAAAATGTCATGATTTCTGAAAATATGACGACTGATTCAATTGATGAAATTTATGCAAAAATCAACCGTGAAGTTGACGGCTTGTTTGATGAGGCAAAAGGACTCGCGAAAGAGGAAGATTTAGAAATTGAAACTCATTATGTCATGGGCGATCCGGCTGTGCAAATTGTCAAAACGGCTGAACAAGAAAACTATCAGTTGATCGTCATGGGCAGCAGGGGATTAGGTGCCATAAAAGGAATTGTGATGGGAAGTGTCAGCTATAAAGTTTTGCAGCTTTCCCATTGCCCGGTACTAATCATAAAATAAGAAATTAGGCGGTTCTCATGCATGTCACTGTTTGAAACATGATGCATGAGAACCGCCTTTCTTTCACTGGTTAGCCTCCAATCCTACATAACATTTACTTCACTTTTTCGATTTCCTCCCTTTTTGATCATCCCTCTCATCAGAACAAACATACAGCCCCGTTAAAAATAGGCTGTGGTATCAGTAACTATACCTAACAGCCATTCATACTTTGTTGAAGAGATCATTCCTAGGTAACTCACAAATACCTGTGGCAAATGGTTCCGCGTAAGTATGATTAGCTGTTCCCATTTCATTTGGTCAATGGATGCAAATACAAAAATGGAGGTATGAAATACATGTATAATTTCCAAAATGAACTTCAGATGTTGAATGTTGATGATTTTCAAACGAGTGAGCCAGTTACCTGGGGGAATAATCCATATGATGCAGAACAAGAGCGTCAGTTTGGGTTAATCTTCTCTTGTTTTAATTGTTTCTCCTGTTCCAATTGTTTTAACTGTTCTAATTGTTTTAACTGTTCCAATTGTTTTCGCTGCTCTAATTGCTTTCGCTGCTCTAATTGCCATCGATGCAGCAACTGCGGCGGCGGACACAGGTGTGGCGGTGGTGGCCGTTGCGGAGGACGGTAAAACTCTTTTTCAAATAGATACGATGAATGATGTTATAGAAAAAAAGCCCTTGATCATTGACAAGGGCTTTTTTCCAGGAACTGATTGCAGGATTCATGGAAAGATGGATCAATTCAAGTAGGAAACAAGAGTGTGTTAGACATAAGGGACAAATTGCAATACATAAGATTAATGTGGGAAATGAAACGGTGAGAATAGAAGGGATAAGGTTTACAAGATTAGGAGGCAGCAGAATGAAAAATTTGACCCCTTCCATGCGGCTGAAATTGAAAAGAGACACTTTTTTTCTGCCTGAACCAGGCAGGGGTGTGTATTTTCGAAATAATAGGATTTCGTTTCAAATGAAAGGAAATTCAATCGATCAATGGGTTGAAAAGTTAATCCCGATGTTCAACGGGCAGTATACACTAGAGAATTTGACTAACGGACTGCCCAGTGTATTTAGGGATCGCGTCTATGAAATTACAGAAGTGCTGTACCGCAACGGTTTTGTGCAGGATGTAAGCACAGATCTGCCACATGAATTATCAGAGCAGATTCTGCAAAAGTATGCCTCACAAATAGAATTTCTGCAAAATGCCATCGATTCAGGGGGATATCGTTTTCAAACGTATCGGCAGTCGAAAGTCTTGGTGATTGGTTCAGGCAGTTTTTTAGTTTCGTTGATTTCTTCGTTGCTTGAATCCGGGTTACCTAATTTTCACCTATTATCAACAGACTCTGTACAAACCAATCGAAAGAGAATAGAGGATTTAGTCAGACATGCTAAAAAAACAGATTCAGAAGCAGAAGTGAGAGAGATTTCGCTAAAAGATGGAAGAGGAAAGCATTGGAGGAAACTCATCAAGCAGTTTGATGCTGTTTTATATGCAACACATAAAGGCAATATAGAGGAACTGCAGGAGGTTCATAGAATCTCCCGAGAAGAAAAAAAGTTATTTCTGCCCGCCATATGGTTACAGCAGTCAGGACTGGTAGGACCTGTAGTTCATCCCGATTTAGAAGCCTGCTTTGAATCTGCGTGGCGCAGTTTGCATCAAACCGTGATTGAGCCTGATCAGCCATTACAGAATGACTCGTCCTTAGGGGGGGCGATGCTGGCAAATGTGATGGTATTTGAATTATTTAAAATGGTAACAGGGGTGACTGAGAAGAAACGGACAAATCAATTCTTCCTGCTTGATATGGAAACATTAGAAGGGAACTGGCATTCGTTCATGCCTCACCCCTTAGTAAGCGGTAGTCTAAAAGCTAAATGGGTGGAAGATTTAGATTTCCGTCTAAAACAGAAGTCAAGCACACGTGAGCCGGGTGGTTTGCTAATTTATTTAAACCAGCTGACATCAGTAGAATCGGGGATTTTTCATGTTTTAGAGGAAGAAGATTTACAGCAGCTTCCTTTGGCGCAATGCCGTGTTCAAAGCGTTGATCCATTATCGGAGGGACCGGCAAAGCTTTTACCGAGCATGGTATATAATGACTTGACACATAATACAGCACGGAAAGAAGCGGGGCTGGCTGGAATTGAAGCATATGTCTCGAGAATAGGTGATCTGCGAGTAAAGGATCTTCCTCTGCTTGAGACAGGAAATCTGAGCATGGAAGAATTACGGGAATTAGTGAGTTTCGGTGCAGGAGAAACATTTGCTGAAGCTGTTTGCCGTGGTTTGCATGCATGTTTGACTGAAGAACTAAACAAACGGCTGTTTGATGAGAAAATTGTTATTACTCCAGTGGAGGTAAGTACCGTAAAAGACGAGCATTGTCATTACTACTTACAATCACTTACCAACATGTATGGAGAACCTATCATAGGCTTGGGAGAGGAAGTGTCCGGATTCCCTGTGGTATGGCTAGGCACACGCGGTCGATGGTATGGCAGTGCAGGTTTATCAACTACACTGGCTTTGCAAAAGGCACTAAAAAATGCGCTGTTGAGCGAACCTCATTCCTTAGCTGGACCATCACTGGAAGAGTCGTTTGTCGTATTGGAAGATAAGATACCACACCCCTTTGTAATCCGTGACAGTGAAGGTGAGGAGCCATCACAGCTTCTGAATTTCGCAATCCAAGTCTTGAAAAGCAAGAACAAACAAATGATGCTCTTCGAAGTAGATATGGAACCCATTTTGAATAAGGAAATATTAAGTGTATATGGCGTAGTACTGCGGGAGGAGGAATCCTTGTGAGTACAGTTATAGCGGTTGTCGGGGAAGGATGGTTAGCGGATTATATGTGTGAAACATTAACGGATCATTACGAAATCATTCGTCAAACGGATTTCGCGCCAGGTATGCCTAAACAGGCCGAGTTAATACTAGTCCTGCACGATGGCTGGAATCCCTCTATTCATCAAAAAGCAGAAGATGCGATACGTCCGTGTGGAATTCCCTGGTTACGAGGATATGTTTCATTCGGTGAAGGGGTGATTGGTCCGTTCGTACGACCAGATACACCGGGGTGTTCCCAATGTGTGGACCTTAGACGCATAGTAGCAGGACGTGAGCGCGAAGAGAACTGGGAACTTCAACAGAGGATAGCAAGAAACGTTCGGATTGAATGCGATGCATGGGCAACGCGTTCAGGGTTATTACAAATCGCTTGTATAATTGAAGCAGAAGTAGAGAGGTTCATTCATGGTCATGAAATTTATTCAGAAGGAAGGGTTTGTTTTGTAGATCTGAAAACTTTGAAAAGTTCATGGCATATTTTTCTGCCTGACCCCTTATGTCACGTATGTAATCAATTGCCTGATGATTCAGAGGATAGTGCAAGGATTACCTTAAAACCAAGTCCAAAAATAGAAGGCAGCTACCGCACCCGTTCGATGGAGGAATTAAAAACATTTCTTGTGCAAGATTATCTTGATTTACGAACAGGAGTTTTGAATGGGAAAATGCAGGATTTAGTACCCCCATTTGCGGATGTTGCTGTAAATTTACCGCTTTTTAACGGGGATGAAGGGGTAGCAGGGAGAACTCATTCCTATGAGTTAAGTGAATTAACAGCAATTTTAGAAGGATTGGAACGGACCTGCGGGATATCTCCGCGGGGAAAACGGACAGTCGTCTATGATAGTTACAATCATTTAAAAAATCACGCACTTAATCCGAGCGAAGTGGGAGTTCACGCCAAGGAACAATATGAGAATGCCGGTTTTCCTTTTCAGGCATTCAATCCTGATTCACCAATGAAATGGGTATGGGGCTACTCATTTTATCAGGAACGTCCTATTTTGGTTCCCGAACTGCTTGCATATTACAGCCTGGGTTGCGGAGAAGGATTTGTCTATGAAACTTCCAATGGCTGTGCATTAGGCGGTAGTTTAGAGGAAAGTATTTTTTACGGAATCATGGAGGTAGTGGCCGATCACTATTCCATCAAGATCACGGACATGAAGTCAAAGCGCCGTACCCGTAACATCACATTCCCAAGACAAGTGGCGATGTACATATCTCGCGAGTTAACGGACAGCTCCCTGCCGGAAATTGGGGAGGCCTTTGGTGGCCGGGATCATACAACGGTAATCCACGCTGTCGATAAAATAGAAGGAGAGCTGAAACTCGATCCCTCTCTACAAAATACAGTCAGCGAACTCGTCAATGTTATTCAACGGAGCTGAAGATAAGTTGTGGAAGAAAGCGGTATAACTTTTGCGCCTAGATCAGCACCTGTTGAGACTGTGGATAGTCTTGGACAATCATCAACAGGTTATCGTTTGACCTAAGCTTTGCCGCCAACAATCTTTAGCAGTTTTCCACATTTACACATGCCCTACTACTATTACTACTACAAAAGATCTTAGTTAAAGTATGTGAAGTCGTTTTCGTCAATATTCCACAGACTTGTGGTATTAAGTCAAGAGGGTGATGCAAATAAATTTCCGTGAAGCGGT
>CALGSR010000130.1 GCA_937902115.1 uncultured Bacillus sp.
TTTCACCATCATTTCCGCACCAAACTTTAAAGCAGATCCGGCGATTGATGGAACAAAATCAGAAACTTTTATCATCATTTCTTTTGAAAAACGAATTGTTTTAATTGGCGGAACTGAATATGCAGGAGAAATTAAAAAATCAGTTTTCTCCATCATGAACTATCTGCTTCCTGAAAGCGGTATCTTATCCATGCATTGTTCTGCAAACGTTGGCAGTGAAGAGGATGTTGCACTTTTCTTCGGCTTATCAGGAACAGGCAAAACGACCCTTTCAGCAGATCCAAACCGTCGTCTAATCGGCGATGATGAACATGGTTGGTCCAATAATGGAGTATTTAACATCGAAGGCGGATGCTATGCAAAATGTATCAATCTAACGCGAGAAAAGGAACCGCAAATTTTCGATGCCATCCGCTTTGGTTCAGTTCTAGAAAATGTGATTGTCGATGATCATTCACGGGTAGCTGATTATGATGATTGTTCATTAACTGAAAATACACGTGCAGCATACCCGCTACAAGCGATTGACAATATCGTTGATCCAAGCGTAGCAGGTCATCCTAATACAATTATTTTCTTAACAGCCGATGCATCCGGCGTATTGCCTCCGATTGCTAAACTTTCAAAAGAACAGGCAATGTACCATTTCTTAAGCGGCTATACATCTAAGCTTGCTGGAACAGAACGCGGAGTAACGACACCTGAAGCAACCTTCTCTACATGCTTTGGTTCACCATTCTTACCGCTTCCTGCAACACGTTATGCAGCGATGCTCGGTGAAAACATAAGCCAGCATAATGCGAATGTATTCCTTGTGAACACAGGCTGGACCGGCGGTGAATATGGAACTGGAAGCCGCATGAAGTTGAGCTACACTCGTGCAATGGTGCAAGCAGCATTAGAAGGTGCGTTGAATAACACAGAAACGAAAAAGGATGAAGTGTTCGGTCTTGAAATTCCTTTACATGTTCCTGGTGTGCCTGATAATGTTCTCCAGCCAAATCAAACTTGGTCTAATCAGGAAGAATATTATGCAAAAGCAAAAGAATTGGCAAATAAATTCCGCGAGAACTTCAATCAATTTAAAGACGTTGCACCGGAAATTATTGAAAAAGGCGGCCCTATTGCCTAATTTATTGCTTCATTGAATACTAGCTTGCTAGAAAAATAGTCTTATTGATTAAAAGAAATCGGATCCTTGTCCGGTTTCTTTTTTATATGAATTAGATAGCGTTATAGTTGTTTGAATTATTTCAACTTTACAATAACTATTGTGAATGTGCAAACAAACTGCTCATGTTGACAGAGAATTATCTTCATTCGCGATAACTATTTTTAAATAATCAATAAATAAATGCACGTCTTTTGATTCAGCTTTTGTGATAATGTATGTAGAAGAAATCGGAAGACCTATTTTCTTAGTTTCTATCTTTTGAAACCTTTTCTGTTTTAGTTCTTCTCTAACCATCGTATAGGGTAAACAGGAAATTCCCAGCCCCTGCTCGATAAAGCGTTTCGTCACTTCTATTTGATTAACTCTCATCGTTCGGACAGCCGGATAAACTCTCTTAATCTCATTTAATAACTGGTCCCAATACTCAGGATGGTTATGAGTAATAAGTTTATATTTTTGCAGAATGATCTTTTCATCATATTCGTTCATTGTTTCACTATGATAGGGACTAATTAAAATGACTGGATCTTCATGTATTAGTGTGCAGTTAATATTTGTCTGCAGAGGCTTGATTCTTGTTAATCCCAAATCGGCCCGTCCCGCACTTAGTTCCTCCCCAATTTCATACGAATTAAGGACATTAATGATTACTTCAATATCAGGGTGTTTATCCATAAAGCCACGCAAAATCGACGGCAAAATCGAAGAAGCAATCTGTGGGGCAGCGGCAATTATTAATTTCCTCTCATATCCTTGTTTCCATAATTCAAATTCATTTAATCCATGTTCATATTTAGCAAAGATTTCCCTTGCATAAGGTAAAAAACGAATTCCTGCGGCTGTTAAAGCAATATGTTTTCCATTTCTTTCGAACAGCTCCGTATGCAGATGTTCTTCCAGCCTATGAATATGCTTGGTTATCGCAGGCTGTGTCAGAAAAAGTTCTTCAGAAGCCTTACGAAAATTTTCATATTTAGCCGCTGTAATAAAAGTTTTTAGCCAGTTAATATCCATAAACGTTCCCTTCTAATAACAGTACGTTATTAATAATCATATTTTTGGTTATTTTCCATTATTTATCATAACCATTATAATCAAATTAACAGAAATTCACAGCATCTAGTGAATTTTATGATGAATAAAGAAATGGGGTTATCAGTGATGAATAAGACGAGAAGCACAAAAGACATTTGGAATGCCGCCTTTTATGATGGGAAACATTCATTTGTATCAAAATACGGAAGTGGCATCATGGAATTATTAGCTCCAATGGAAGGAGAAAAAATACTTGACCTTGGCTGCGGTACCGGAGACTTGGCAAAACAATTATCTGATAGCAAGGTAAATGTAATCGGGGTTGATCAATCAGAAAACATGGTACAACAGGCAAGAAGTAAATATCCTGATATCCCCTTTTTCGTGCAGGATGCAACGAAATTAGACTATGAAGATGAATTCGATGCTGTTTTTTCTAATGCGACGCTGCACTGGGTAAAACAAGCAAGGAAGGCTCTAATCAGTACTTATAAAAGTCTAAGGCATGGTGGCAGATTTGTTGCTGAATTTGGTGGAAAAGGCAATGTTCAAACCATTGTAGATGAAATCATTCAGCAGTTAAAAACAGCGGGTATAGACTACCAAAAAGAGCAATTCCCTTGGTTTTATCCGAGTATCGCCGAATATTCTTCATTAATGGAAGACGTCGGATTCAGAGTTACCTTTGCCCAGCATTTAGACCGCCCGACTCCACTGGACGGTGAAGATGGATTAAGAAACTGGATTAAGATGTTTGGCAGCCAGCTATTAGATGGGGTTAATAGCAGTACTCAAAACTCAATAATTAACGAGGTTGAAAACCAATTAAAAGGAAGGTTGTATCAGGATGGCCATTGGGTCGCTGATTATAAAAGAATCCGGGTAATTGGAGTGAAAGAATAAGTATTAGATAAGGGCCTCAATACAGGGCCCTTATTTATATTAGTTATTTTTACAAAATCATGAGCTGTTCTATTCTTGTTAAGAACAGTAAATCTTCTTTTTCACCTGACGTATTTTCCACATATTCGTCATTCCTCTAGAATACAAAATATTCAAACAAAATCTCCTTAAAATTGAGAAAACGAAGACAGTTCACTTGATTTTATCTTAAAAACTTGGAATAATCTTATTATGTTTATTACTGCACAAACAGTATTAATAAAGTGACTAATGCTAAAGAAAAAGGGGAAATAGGAGATGGAAAAGACAGATTCAATTGCACGCAGAATACTCGGTTGGAAATTAAACGGCGCGGATAAATGGTACGATCATGAAAACAGCACATTTATCGGCAAAAATGAGTTTCAACCATATGAAAACCTTGAGCACGCCATGCAAGTTGTAAAAAGATTGGAAGAATACGGCTATCAATATACGAATAATGATGATTTAGAGGTTTGCTTCAATAATGACTTTAATCATGCATGTGCCGCCGGCAGTACATTAGCAGAGGCGATTTCAAATGCAGCCCATTTACTCGCAGATAGCAGTTCACCGGCAGATGAATGGCTGTAATTCGAAGGACAAAGGTGTGGAAAGTTTCTACCACACCCTTTTCTTTTTGCTCTGTTTAGTTTGTTGTATGCAAAGAAATTAGCTCATAAGTTATCGTTGTTTGTTCATTTTCCCATTGGAGCTTTTTAATTTTTGCGATTGCATCTGTTTCACTTTCTATCGTTTTCCGAACTTCGATGGGAATCTCCATCGGATAGAGCCGGTATTCATCCTTGACTAAAATAAAATCATTTTCATCAATTCTCTTTTCTTTTCCTTTTGTAACAATCATTGTATTTAACTCTAAAGGCATCCCCATAATTTCCCCTCCTATATACAATGTTATTTAAAACCTAAGCCTCTTGCTGACTTTATTCTATATTATTCGACTTGCTTTTTCATCCATTTCGTTAATTTTGCAACAATTTTACGATTGTCGGCTGGCGGGAAATAATGAGTATACTCATCAAAGTACCAGCATTCAACCCTTTTTTCCAGTTCCTTCAAACGGTTCTCAAGCCGGTAAGCATGCTCCGCCGAGACATTTTCATCCTTGCGTCCATGAATAATTAATACAGGGGACTCTAATTTTTCCAATATATATATTGGAGTCCGCTCACGGTATTGTTCCGGCACCTTATTGGGTGTTCCTCCGATTACCCGTTTCAGCATTTTCCGTAAATCGATTCGCTCCTCATAAGTAAGGAACATATCGCTAACCCCGCCCCATGTGACAACAGATGCGGCTTGCTGATAACGGATTGCAGTTAATAGTGCCATGACGCCCCCACGTGAAAAACCAAATATATGTACTTTTCTTACCCTTGGCAAGGATTCCAAAAGTTCGAATCCAGAAAAAGCATCCGCTCTGTCAGCTCCAGCAAAATCTTCATTCCCTTCCCCGCCTTGATTTCCGCGGTAAAAAGGGGCAAAAACAATGAAACCCTCTGAGGCAAATTGAACTATTCGTGAGGGGCGAACCTTTCCTACATTTTTAATCCCACCGCGCAAATAAAGAAATCCGTCATATATTTCATTATCCTTTGGTTCTGCCAGCAAACCTTTAACCTTTAACCCATCCTGCGAAAAATAAGTGATGATCGATAATTGAATAGCTGGATTGGGCGAAGGGTATTTCTGCTTCATTATCATTAGAAACCACAGAAAGAATTGATATTGGGTTTATGGGACATAAACTATACTGGCTACTTACTCTTTGAGCCTGCGGGGATGCCAAGACATAGTAACACTCTGGAGTTGACT
>CALGSR010000131.1 GCA_937902115.1 uncultured Bacillus sp.
CGATAGATTTTTTTATAGATTCATCTTGGTGTTCAGCATCATCCACAATTGGACTATGAACACGATTATATGGTGAGGCCTCTATTGGCACCTCTGCTCTTAAATCAAAGATAATATCTATTTTTTCATTTTTCATCAAGTCCTCGACATCATCTGCTCCACCAATATAAATGCGATTATTTACTAATTCCTGATAATTCTTTGCTGTCATGTCCTTCCCCTCCGGCAATCTGGGCTTACTTCATATCTTTCAAAAATCCATTTTTAACGAATATAATCTTTAAGCTTGTCGTAACCGACCTTTTCCTCATGCAGCCAAGGGATAATGGCAGACTTCTCAGCTTTGTTTTCCTTCACTTCTTGAATCCATTCCTTTTCTGCCAAAGCTTTTCCTTTTAATATCGGATCGTTCGTATTTGTGGCAGATAAACTTTGATTAATCACCCACCATTTAGGATTAATGCTTGCCCGTCTTAAATCATCTTGTAATCTCGATGCTTCTAAAACAGGTGTCGCTTCTGCAAGGGTGACAATCACTACTGATGTTTCCTTTGGATTCCGAATTTGCGGCAACAGTTTTTTTGCACTTTCCGGGACTTCCCCTGTTGACCGTTCAATTTCTTTACTGTAAGACTGGGATGCATCTAGTAGCAGTAATGTATGCCCTGTTGGTGCTGTATCGATAACAACAATTTCAGTTTCCGATCGTGCAACTACTTCTGCAAAGGCTTGAAAAACGGCAATTTCTTCAGTACACGGGGATTCCAAATCCTCTTTTAAATAAGCAAGACCTGCTTCATCTAAGTCCTTGCTTGAATTCGCTATTACCTCAGCCTTATATTTTTCCACTTCCACTTTTGGATTAATGCTGCTAATCGTTAAATTATGATTGTGCTGCTCGTTTTGAAATTGATATTCTAGGTGAGCAGCAGGATCTGTCGTCGTTAAATGAACACGATGTCCCTTTTCAACCAGACCTACCGCAATCGCAGAAGCAACGGTTGTTTTTCCTACTCCGCCTTTTCCCATTGTGAAAATTAATTTAGTACCATTCGTTGAGAAATCATCAATGACCGCCTTTAATCCTGGAAGGTCTACAGATTGATTATCCATGCTCCCCTCAGCTGCCAAAACTTCATTATCCGATTTAAATAGATTGCGAAGATTTTCGACACCTGTTAAAGAATAAGGTACATATGGCAGCGAGTAGGTGAGGGTCTCTTTTAAGTTTTCCGGCACCTGCTTCAATGCTTCCCTTTGGCGCTGATAAAAAGCAGACGATACTTCATCCTCTTCATTATGGTTCTGCAAGAGACCGTTAATGATCATCATTTGGTTTTTGATCCCAATCTCCTTCAATTCTTTTGAGGCACGATCGGCTTCAAGAAGAGTTGAAACATCCGGTCTTGTAACAAGAATTAACGTTGTTTTCGTTGGATCGGAAAGAGCCGTTACAGCTCGAGAATACAGAATCTTTTTATCTGCTGATCCAGATAATGGTCCTAAGCAAGAAGCGCCGTGCGTACTTTCTTCTAAAAATCCATCCCAAGCCGTTGGAAGCTGTAGCAGTCGTAATGTATGCCCTGTTGGTGCTGTATCAAAAATAATATAATCATACCGACTAACGATTTCATTATTTGTAAGAAAGCCTGTAAATTCATCGAATGCAGCAATCTCTACTGTGCACGCGCCAGATAGTTGTTCTTCCATGGTAGCTACTACTGCTTCTGGTAATTTACCGCGATAAGGTCCGACAACACTTTCACGATAGGCCTTTGCCGATTTTTCAGGGTCGATATTGCTCGCAAATAAATTTTCAACGGCTGGCACTGCTTTTGGTGTGCTTGTTAACTCGATTCCAAATACATCTTGTAGATTAGAAGCAGGATCTGTGCTAATTAATAAAACCTTTTTTCCACTATCAGCTAATGCGACTGCTGTTGCACAAGCTGTAGATGTTTTCCCTACTCCACCTTTACCTGTTAAAAATAAAAATTTAGTTTGAATATGTTTTGGACTAAAAACTGGATACATATTTCTTGCCTTCTTTCCTATTTGTTATAGGTCATTGAGATTGAAAGAAACCTTTGCCTTCGGTTTTTCATTCAACTCTTCCGGTTTCACATCAAACCATTGGGCAAATTCCTCGTTTGTTGGATAGTCTCCCACCTTAACTAGCTTGTCGTTGACTAAAACAACTGGCAAAGCATCAGGGCCCTTTTCATTTAACACATGGCTGACTTCGTTATTCTCAACAAATTTGTCTGGATCACTTGTCAATTGGTATCGTTTAATATCAAAACCTTTTTGTTCTAATGAATAGACAGCGGATGCCACTCTTGTTAACTCAGGATCTACACTTGGACCGCATACTCCTGTGGAACAGCACATTGCTGGGTCAAAAATTTCAACTTTCGTCATGTTAAAACCTCCACTATATTTATTCAAATTCACCTCGACGAATTTGCGCCCAGATTTTTATCGAGCCTGCTCAATAAATTTCATTTAAAAAATCTGGGGCATCCGCCGGAGGCTTTAACTTTTATTCAGCCGGAGTTTGCCCCACTGAATGAACCATTTATTTGTATTCTTCTCACCGCTTATGGAAGCGAAAGACTTCTGCTGAATAAAGTTAAATAAGCATTTGCTTATTTGTTACTTTCAAGAAAACCAAGAGTGCAAGCCTCTTGGTTATTTGATTGGGTTATTCTCCTGTTTCAGCAAAACGTTGGATCCTTTCCCCAATTTCATCACGAACACGCTGGAAGAATGCCCATTTTTCTTCCTCTGTTCCTTGTGCTTTTGCCGGGTCATCGAAGCCCCAATGTTCACGTTTTACATGCGGTGGTGTCATTGGGCATTTATCAGCAGCATCCCCACATAAAGTAACCACCAAATTAGCGTTGTTTAGAATCTCTGGATCAATGATATCGGATGTTTGATGTGAGATATCCATTCCTGCCTCTGCCATGGCTTTTACTGCATTCGGATTTAAACCATGCGCTTCAATACCCGCACTGCGGACTTCCCATTCGTTTGGATCCAAATGTTTTTTTGCCCAGCCCTCTGCCATTTGGCTTCTGCAAGAATTACCTGTACATAAGAAGTAAAGTGATTTTTTCGTCATTGTATAATAATCTCCTTTGTTGTGAATGTAATTGTTCTATTTCAGTAACACATTCTCCTTTTAGAACATTAATAATGTTACATATAAACCTAGTAACGTAATAAACAGAATTGGAATTGTTAAAACAATACCTGTTTTGAAGTACGTTCCCCATGAGATTTTGACTCCTTTTTGCGATAAAACATGGAGCCATACTAAAGTTGCAAGAGAACCAATTGGCGTGATTTTCGGACCTAAGTCAGATCCGATTACATTGGCATAAACAAGTGCTTCTCGGATGATGCCAGTCGTATTTGTTTCAGCAATGGCTAAAGCATCAATCATAACTGTCGGCATATTATTCATCATCGATGACAAGATAGCTGCGATAAAGCCCATTGCGATCGTCGCAACAAATAAACCTTGTTCCGCAAATGTTTCAATAACACTAGCTAATGAACCCGTTAACCATGCATTTCCCAATCCGTAGACCACCACGTACATCCCAATCGAGAAGAATACGATATTCCATGGTGCACCTTTTACAACAGCTTTCGTATTCACAACGCTGCTTCTTCTTGCCATCAATAAAAAGAAAATGGCTACTATTCCTGCAATGATTGAAACAGGAATGTTTATGAATTCACTTGAAAAATAACCAACTAGTAATATGGCGAGAACATACCATGAAAGATGGAACATTTTCAGATCTTTAATCGCTTCTGCTGGTTTCCTTAATTTAGATAAATCATACGTTTGTGGTATATTTTTTTTGAAATAAATTAATAAAACCGAGATGGTTGCAATTAATGAAAACAAGTTAGGAATCACCATTCTTAAAGCATATTCAACGAAACCAATGCCAAAGAAATCGGCAGATACAATGTTCACTAAGTTACTGACAATAAACGGCAGTGAAGTCGTATCTGCGATAAAGCCACTGGCCATAATAAACGGAAAGATCATTTTTTCTTTAAAATTCAAATTTCGAACCATCGCTAATACAATCGGTGTTAAGATTAAAGCTGCTCCATCATTTGCAAATAGTGCAGCGACGATTGCGCCTAAAATACTGACATAGACAAACATTTTGATTCCATTACCCTTTGCAGCTCTTGCCATATGTAGTGCTGCCCATTCAAATAATCCAATCTCATCTAATATTAATGAAATAATAATAATAGCGACAAAGGATAATGTTGCGTTCCAAGTAATACCGATGACTTCGCTCACATCGTTAAAACCGACTACTCCTACTAATAAAGCTAGGATGGCTCCACCACAGGCAGACCAACCGATATTCAACCCTTTAGGCTGCCAAATTACTAAGATGAGTGTTGCTAAAAAAATGATTGATGCTAATATTGCAGTTACCAATATCCTTACCTCCATTAGTCACACGAGATACGTAACCCCTGCTCCTCTAATTCCTGTAGTTTATAATCTTGATTGGGAAGATGTTGCAGTAAATCCTTGATTAATGGATAATAGTCACTATCTTTATTCAATGAATAAATAATCCATTGCCCTCTTCTAGTTTCTGAAACCATTCCCATATCCTTCAATTTACGAACGTGCTGACTAATTGCAGGCTGACTCACTTTAAAGATTTCAACAAATTCACAAACACAATAATCATTCGTTTCTAGCATTGTTACCATGGTTAGTCGTGTCTTATCGCCCAGGAGCTTTAAAACAGCTGAAACTTTTTCAATATCTAAAGCTAATTTTTGCAAGAAACATACCTCCTGTTGTTGTTTAAATATCAATGTATAATCATTTGGTTATATAATAATATGGTTATATATAGATTGCAAGTTATTGTTTGTAAACTTTTTGTAAAGCTGGCTACAAGCAAATTGTCCATAAATAATAAGCTTCCAGTATTATTTGTATTTCTTCCTGAATTAAGCCCTTATGGGTTTAGGTAAAAATCCACACAATTTTCAAACTGTATTTTATTTATATTGAAAACGTTCCTCGGCAATCTGGCCCTTAACCTAAAGAAAGAGCGCAATTCTAGCTGCTGAATTGCGCTCTCTTCTTGAATAAGTCTGCATAATATCTTCGAAATCCAACATAACTTCTTCATAAAAAGACTAATATGGTTTATTTAGTCTTCTGTAAAATAAGCTAATAACTCCTTTAATTTTTCTAAAGAAAAGTCCCCTTGATTTGTAACTTCATAATACATATCATCTTTTTCACCACGTAAGACAATATCATTTCGTACTTGATCCGTATAGTGACTCCACAATATCCCATTCATTTCAAATGTTTCAATTAATACAGGAGGTGGAACTTCTTGTTTTTGCCTAGTAGCTGTTTGTCCATCTCCATTTGATACTGTTATCCACATGTATGGATTAAACCGAGAACCAGTTGGTTGTAATTGTTTTTCATATTCCTTAATAAATAACATTCTTTGAATAGTTTCTTTATTAACAACTTTATCTGTTTCTAGTATGTTATAACCCAATTCTGCGCCCGGCCCATTTTTCGGTAAATAGCTGACATAATTCAACTCTACTCTATCTGTATTGTTTAGTTGATAAAAATTCTCCATTTTTCTTTTAATATTATCTACCGCAATTAGTGCTTCTTCTATATCTCCTTTTGTATTTAATATTTTATCGTGATCTACTTGCTGTACAGGTTCTTCTTTCTTAAAAACAATATAGGCCGACTTATTGACACCATCTTCAAAAATCCCTCCCTTTCCAACTATATATTCATCTGAACTTCTACCCTTTACAGAATATATTGGGCCTGGGGCAATATAGTTTGAATCACCTGATTTCTTAATTTCCCAAGTACCAATCCTTTTTACTTCAGCAATTTGTTCTCCTAAATCCTCTGGTTGTATAACCTCACTAGTCTTTTTATAATAGTAATCATTTAATACAATATGGGGATAACCGGGCTGATTATTGATTAAGTTTTCATCAGTATTCTGAACAACATCTTCATCCTCAGTTGCTTTTGGTGTAACACTTATCTGTTCATCATCTTCTTTTTCTAATACCGAAGAATTCTGTAATTGCAGGCTGTTATCACTGTTTTTATTTGATACAAACAGATTTAGGTAAGTAAAACTTCCTAATGTTAGAAATAAACCTGTAAGCACAATCGCTGACAATACAGGGGCAAAATAATTTCGTCTTCTCCTCACTTTACCATTTAAAGCAGCTCTATAAATCTTTCGCTTTTCAATATCAGACATAACCCCTTCTTTAAGGACTGTTTTATTCATACTTTCTCTTAAGTTCTTCAACTTAGAATCCATTACTCAGAGCCCCCTATCTTTTTACGAAGTTGTTGTTTAGCACGCCGAAGTCTTGTTTTTATCGTTTCTTGTTTAATCCCTGTAAGTTCCTCGATCTCCCATATTCTCAAATCTTCATAGTAATACAAGATAATCATTTCCCTATACTTTTCGGTTAACGATAAAACCTGTTGCGACAATCTATAGTCATCTTCTTTCAAAATTAGCTGTTCATCCAAGGATAAATTTCTCCCACTTAATTTATCCATAACCTTATCAAATTGGATTCCGTATCTATACCATTTACTTTTTATATAATCCTTGCATTTATTAATCGCGATCTTGTAAATCCAAGTTTTATATGAACTTTCTCCCCGAAACCTTTCCAAATTTACGTAACAAGATATAAATATTTCCTGAGTTAAATCCTCAGCAATGGACCAGTTTTTTACATATGTATAAGTTAGTCTCTTTATATTTTGTCCGTATTGATCTATTAGTTGTTCTAATAACTCTTCTTTTGTATTACAGTTTTCGAAATGACCTAGATTCATGAATTTCCACCCCCTCATATAAAATATCCTATTCTATCGATATTTTGATACTAGATTTTGCCGTTTAGACGAGTATTAGTATAAAAAGGTTTCAAAAATATAATTTTTCCTTCGCTAATCTTTACAGGTTCGCTTTATTTGTAACAACCTAAGTAGTCAAAATATCAAATACAAGTTCTATTGCTTATTAACACATGGCATCGAAAATGAAAAAGGCTGCCAAAATGGCAGCTTTTTATTTCAGATATCCTGCTCAATAATTAATTACAGGCAAAAGGCGCATTCCCTATACCTTGAATGCGCCCTATTCCGGAATATTAATAATAAAAAATGACTTCTGTATATAAGGCTAAGAGCTGTGTATTTTAATAAACACGTTGTCTTTTTTTATAGTAATTACCGATATAATAGCTACAAATTAATCCGATTATAAATGGAAGTATTGAACCTCCGAACTCTATCCTTGTTGCTGTTTCTTCGTACGAATTTAACATTAACAATTTAATATTAAACAAATATCCAACCAATAAGAGCATACTGCTTACAACAATAAATGAGGTGAATTCTATAAAAAATTTTTCCATCATATATCGCCTCCTTCCTCCTGTTATATTTTACCATTACTTAGTATGAATCTCTAAGTATATTTAACATACATCTAACTTGCTTTAATTAAGTGCTGCACAATCTAAGGCTAGAATAAAAATAAGCGCTAATCCTTGCTGAAGGAAAGCGCACGATTCTTTAATAAGAAGACGTTATTTATCAATTTAATATTGTTCCTTTACATCGTTATATATTTCTATTGCTTGTTCATAAATGTCATTATTGGGATCAATTTGATAAGTTTCAGATCCATCACTTAGATGAAAAATCCCCATATCATCTATCACTAAAGCACCTGAAATTTTATCATTATTGATAAACGTTATCGTTATCGCCTTTTCAAAATTAATTTGTTGGTTTGTTTGTCCAATATATTTGATTTGATTGTAAGCATCTACAAGTGACTGAACGGTTTCTTTATCCACTTTATTATATCCTTCGTACAAACTCTGTCCGAAGCCAATATCAAAATAATCTGCTTTAATTCTTTTTACAGAATTATTATTACAACCACTCACCGTTAAAAACAAAATTAGTATAACGAGCATTAATAATAATTTTCTCACTATTCCACTCCCTCCAACTGACCTTTATCCTCTTTATTTTCATTCACTGTTTAACAAAGATTATATCTAACAATTAGTCTCACACATATAGAAGACATTTCATAATGATTTTCAGTTAATTCACCACGCAACTGGTATATCTTCTCTTTAGGATTAAAATTATCATTTTTACTTTTTATATCCTTGTCCATCGCTTCTCTTGATATTGCGAACTTAAGTAAATCATTATTTAACTTAATGCTCAACGAAGATAATTCGTTAAAAAGTTTGTGCATTTGGGGGAATTATAAACTTTTCCCCTAACACTACTGATAATAAAATAGTTAAGATGTTTATTAAAAGGATAAAATAAGGCTTACCTTTCGCAGATAT
>CALGSR010000132.1 GCA_937902115.1 uncultured Bacillus sp.
TTTTCTCTTCAAAGAAATCTAGCTTCACATTGAAAAACAAAGTCAAGCAACTTATGTTTTTAAACTTAAAGCAACAATGTCTGAGAAAAGAGCCTTATCATAAGACAGTATATAAAGCAAAAAAGCCGGAATTCCGGCTTTTTTGCTTTGATAATCGCGTAAGGTTTTTTAAAAAATCAAAAGTAACTTTCTCCTAATTTTTTGAAAACAGGTTTTGTATACTTTTTCTTTGCGGATTGCTGTGTTGTATCTTCTTCCGTTAATCCGGTATATGTAGAAAGAATCCTTTTCGCCTGTGTTAATGAAAGTGCAGATTTTGGATTTCTTACATGGCTGTCCAGTTTTCCTAAGTGTGGGAGCTCAGTAAAGTCACTTTTGGACGGCGGCAAGTGGAAGGTGTATTTTCCGCAGGCAATTAATACATCTGATTGCTGCTGGCTGTATTTGGGATTATTAGAGAAGTGAAGTCCGATTTTTTTTGCTCTTCCTTCTTTAATCAGCTTTTGTAATGCTGAATACTTAAGCCTATATAAATACTTTGGATTAGGTGCTGTTTTTGCATGCCGATTTACAATGAAGATTGCTTGAGAGAGGTTTTCAATTGTTGGTTTAAATTGGGGGTGTGGAGAATGATTCTGATTTCCAGTCAATTTTAAGACTCCTTTCAAAATGTTCAAGAAATAATCAAGTTTTTATAAAGAGTTGATCTTTCTAGTTAAACTGTCCTAATTTTATTATACCCCTTTTTAATTATAAAAGAAAATAAATTCTTGTTGAAAAGTTGAAAAAGGAAGATGTATCTTTAGAATGGATATGCTATATATTAAGATTTATTTACAATATCTCCATTAGGAAAGATTTTTGGTATGATCTAGTTATTGATATTTTTATGCAAGGGAGAAGTTTGATGAAGACAGAAAAATGGGCAGTCATTGATATCGGTTCAAATACAATCCGCTTAGTGATTTACGAAAAAAAGAACGATGCCAGCTTAAGAGAAGTTGAGAATATAAAAACAACAGCAAGATTAAAACGCTATCTTACGAAAGATGGGTTTCTAAATTCAGAAGGTGCCACACTTCTCATTGAGATATTAAAAGGGTTCAATGATATTATTCATTTTCATCAAATTACCATCATTTATTGTGTGGCAACTGCGACAATCAGGCAAGCAAAAAATCAACAGGAAATAAAAACACTTGTGAAGGAAGAAACAGGTTTAGAGATGAAAATTTTTTCTGAGCAGGAGGAAGCCTATCATGGATTTTATGCAGTATCACGCTCAACTTCAATTGATACAGGGGTAACCATTGATATAGGGGGAGGAAGTACAGAGATAACCTATTTTGAAAACAGAGAAATGAAGTATTATCATAGTTTTCCCTTTGGTGTCGTCTCTTTAAAAGAGAAGTATATGAAAGGGGAGCGTATAACTGACGAAGAAAAGAAACAGCTCATCTCGTTTATCCATCATTCTTTTAATAAGCTGCCTTGGTTGAAAAATATACAGGTACCTGTTGTTGCAATTGGCGGAAGTGCACGTAATATTGCACAAGTTGATCAAAATCTGAAAAAGTATCCGATTGCTGGGATCCATCAATATGTCATGTCACTTACCGATTTAGAGCAAGTTCAGCAATTTTTACAAGGACAGACGATTTCCCAGTTAGAAAAGGTGGAGGGACTTTCCAATGATCGTGCCGATATTATTGTCCCCTCAATAGAGGTTTTCGTGCAGTTATGCAAGTTTTGCGGAACTGCCATGTTTATGTTCAGTAGAAAAGGATTACGTGATGGAGTCTCAATGAGAAATAGCGATAAATTCAAAAATGCTCCGAATACAGAGCAGATTATCACGAACAGTATTTCTGAACTTATGGCCGATTATCGCGTGATGCAGGTTCATGCAATGCATATCGGCAGTCTTGCGGAAAAATTGGCTGCAGAAATCAACTTGTATGACAAATTTCATAATATGAAAACATTGGAGAAGTTTATTCTCTATGGCGCTCAAATCTATTATTTAGGAGAGTATATTGATAGCGATGCCAGCAGTCAGCATACTTTTTACTTGCTTGCCAATCAATCGATTAATGGTTTCATGCATAAAGACAGGGTGAAACTGG
This sequence comes from uncultured Bacillus sp., assembly GCA_937902115.1. Lineage (GTDB taxonomy): Bacteria > Bacillota > Bacilli > Bacillales > Cytobacillaceae > Bacillus_BD. The sequence continues at coordinate 2,127 of CALGSR010000132.1, forward strand.
CACTCATCGCTTCATTCAAAAATAAAACCTTGTTAAAGCAATACATTGAGCCTTTTCAGAATTGGTTTTCAAAAGATGAAATGGATGATATCCGAATTGCTGGAGCTATTGTAAAAGTTGCTTCAGCTCTCGATGCTTCTAAAAGATCGATTGTGCGAAATGTTGTATTTGAACAAATCGACAAGTGTTCCCTGCTTCTTACTATCTACTGTTCCGGTAAAGCGTTTGTGGAACAATATGAGACTGAAAAGCACATTCGTCAATTAGAAAAGGCGATCAACATGAATATCACTCTGAAATTTGTACGAATGGATACTAAAGGAGAAAAAACGCTTCTTCAGTGTACATAACAGGACAAAGAGGATTTCAGTTAAGTTACTATGTTCAATTGTGAAGAAACAGGAAATATTTGAATACTTTATTTTTTACAATTTCTTAACAATTTTTCGTCTGTTATTTTGATATGATAATTTTGTCGAATATTGTAAACGAAGGTGTGAAGTATATTGTGAGTCTAGAAAATCGATTTAATTATCCCGCTTACTATAATAACCGTGAATTAAGCTGGTTGGCTTTTAATGAACGTGTTTTACAAGAGGCTATGGATATAAGGAATCCTTTATTAGAAAGAATCAAATTTTTAGCTATTTTCAGTTCGAATCTTGATGAGTTTTTTATGGTGAGGGTAGCTGGTCTTAAGGATCAAGTAAAAGTAGGGTATATGAAGCCCGAAAATAAAGCAGGAATGACACCAAAACAACAACTGGCGAAAATTTCCGAAAAGGCACATGTTCTCGTCAATCTGCAAGACGAAATTTTTCGCAAGAATATTCTTACGTCATTAAGGCAAGAAGATATTCATATATTAAAAATCTCAGAACTAACAAATCAACAAAAAAATGATTTAGAACATTTTTTTGATGAACAAATTTTTCCTGTATTGACACCAATGGCGATCGATGCTTATCGTCCATTTCCGCTTCTCTTAAATAAGTCAATTAATCTCGCTGTTTCACTTGTGAATGAACTAGAATGCGACGATAATCCACAGTTAGCACTTGTCCAGGTTCCATCTGTGTTAAAACGGTTTGTTGAAATTTCATATATGGATGATAAATCATGCTTTGTCTTATTGGAGGATATTATTACGCACTTTATAGACAAGCTGTTTAAGGGTTTTAAAGTATTATCTGTTACACAGTTTAGAATTACAAGAAATGCAGATTTAACGATTCATGAAGAAGGAGCACGTGACCTGCTGCAGCAGATTGAGAAGGAATTGAAGAAAAGAAAATGGGGTGCGGCGGTTCGTCTTGAAATTAAAGCAGGACAATTGGATAAGCAGATTTTAGCTTATTTGCTTGATGAATTGGAGGTAAGGGAGGAAGATGTCTATTATATATCCGGGCCGATAGACAAAACTTTCTTATTTTCATTTTATAAGGTTTTTGCTGGGAGAAGAGATGATTTAGCCTATGAACCATTTATTCCAATGCCTGCCTTTGGGCTGCATAATGAACAGGATATTTTTCAGCATGCGTTAAACCAAGATTTGCTTTTCCATCATCCATATGAATCGTTCCAGCCTGTCATTGATCTTGTTTCGGATGCAGCCGATGATCCGGATGTTTTAGCAATCAAACAAACCCTTTATAGAGTGAGCGGTGATTCACCAGTTATCGAAGCGCTGAAGCGTGCTGCTGAAAATGGCAAGCAAGTAACTGTTTTGGTTGAATTAAAGGCGAGATTTGATGAGGAAAATAACGTTCAGTGGGCGAAGGAATTAGAAAAATCAGGCTGCCATGTTATTTATGGAATGACACATTTAAAGACACATAGCAAAATTACGCTTGTTGTCCGCAGAAAACACGGCACGATTGAAAGGTTTGTCCATCTAGGAACGGGAAATTATAATGATCAGACGGCAAAAATCTATACGGATTTTGGCTATATTACAACAAAACGTAAATTCGGCATTGATGCCACGAATTTTTTCAATTACTTAAGCGGTTATACACGAAAACCGGATTATCATCACCTTGTTATTGCTCCGCATGATATTAGGGATGAATTTATTAAATTAATCGATAATGAAATTACATACCATAAAAAATATCAAAATGGTCACATTATTGCGAAGATGAATTCGTTAACGGACAAACCGCTGATTATGAAACTATATGAAGCATCATGTGCCGGTGTCCAAATTGAACTGATTGTCCGTGGTATTTGCTGTTTGAAACCGGGAGTTGAAAAGGTTAGTGAGAACATTCGTGTAATTAGTATTGTCGGCAGATTTCTTGAACATAGCCGTATTTATTATTTCCATCATAATGGTGAAGAGAAAGTTTATTTATCTTCTGCAGATTTGATGACAAGAAATATGGAAAAACGGGTTGAAATCCTTTTCCCAATTTTTGAGGCAGATTTAAAGAGAAAAATAACAACGTA
>CALGSR010000133.1 GCA_937902115.1 uncultured Bacillus sp.
CTCCTGCCGGATATTTGCTTCATCGCCCTGACCGACTTTAATAACGCCTTTAATATCCCGATCAATCGGCTTTGCAAACATTTCCTTGATGATCATTGCCCACACTCCTTAATCAACGAGCCGGAATGCTCTGTAATAGTTGTCGTCTTTAATTTTGGAAAAAAGGGTCAGTTCCTGCCCGTCATATTTCCCCGGGTAGAACATCACAACCGGCACGCGGTCAATCACTTGATGCAGGTTGTTTAATACCTTGTGTGACCGCAGCAATGGGTAGCACTTTCCGATACCGGTCAGGAATATTACCGCCTCCTCCGGTGTATGCTCCTGAATATACTGCACAATCATGCCAGCATCATTGTCTATCTGCAAAAGGTTTGCGACTGCTTTTACGATGTAATCCATTCCTTTTTTCGTTTCGAATTGGAAGCACTGCTCTATAAATCCTTCCTGCTCCAGCATATCGATCACTATATCGTAAAGATCAAATACTACTAGTTCAAAACCATCGGCAGACCTGACATTTTTGGCTTTCATATACTCGATTCGTTCTCTGACAATTAATTCTTGCTCCGCCGGATAATCGAAGACATAATAGCCAACTTCATTTCCGAGGCCCTTATTTTGGCGAAAGCCAGGCATTTTTATCATACGTTCTGCTTTGTCTAATCTCTCTTCCAAACTAGGTATTTATCTCACCCCCCTAAGAGCACAAATCACCCAATCCATGCCATTGCTTCTAAGGCATTCTTCCAATGATTTGTCTAGAATAGGTCTTAAAATCTTCCTGTTTCCAGAAGAACGATCTATCAGACCAGCTTCCATAAGTATTGTCTTATAACAAGTGCCTAACCGCTTAAGCGTATAATCTTTCCACTTTGTAACCTTTTCGCTTTGTAATTGCTTGTCCTTGAAGAAAATTCGGATATCACTGTCTGTCAATTCATTATTGCCAATAATCAGTTTTTCTCTATAAACCTCATAAACAAAATCAAAGAATAGAATATCTGTCTGCATTATTGCTATTAATGCAATAATTTTTTGCGTGGACAGATCGCTATTCTCGAACAGTTTATAAAACGATGAATCCAAACCTTTTACACGGTTGGATACTGTATTGAAAATTTGAATTGCCCTTACCTGTGTAGGAGCGGAGAAGATATTTACCTCCAAATTTAACGTCTTAATTTCCGTCAGAGTTTTTCCACTATTCAGTAACCCGATTACCTTGCGAAACTCGCAGAACCAGAAAGATAGCTTAACCATTCCCGCACTGTATTCTTTTCTTTCCATATCTATTTCCCCTGATGCTTTAAATAATGTTTTAAGGTGTTGGGCCTAATTGCCGTCATTGTTCATAAATTCAGTCTTAATGGGATTTGCACCTAACAGATATATTTATCTGTTTCAGCAGATTATTTGATTAACGCTAAATTTCATAGTCATAAGTGTATATGCTACATTTTACCACTTTGTTGGGAAACAAATCATAAAATGCATATGAAATTGCTAATTTTGTCTATTTGTAAATGGTTTCAGTATTATTTTGTAACTTTTTAGCAAACCCGAGATTGATTACCTTACCAGCAATAAAAAAAATCCCCTCCTAACAAATAGGAGGGGATAATAACAGCCTCATATCGGACTCATATCGGAACTATCCAAACTTTTGGATATTAATATTAATAACCCTGAAAACAAGGGGTTCTTTTACTTCTTGTCTGACAAAAAAGTCACGGGTAATTCAGAGGTACCATAAATAGTGTCTCTGAATAAAAGTACTACTTCTTGGTAGATGCTAAACTCGAAATTTATTAAATTGTACCTTATTTATATCGCTATGGAATTAATTAACTGGTCCCTTTTTAATGAAAGCAAATAATCAATTCCCTCCTGAAAGGCCATGATCTTATAAGCATTTTGCTCCAATATTTTTATTATTGCATCATAATATTCACTTTCTTTCATTTCTTTGTCGTAAATAAAAATGGTTTTATATTTTCCCTTTATTTCCGCTGCATTATAAGCCCACATCTTGGCAGAACTAATTAAATAGGAGAGATTCTTCCCTTCAAAAGTAAATAACTTAACGGCATATTCGCCAATAATATAATCATATTGAATGTTCTCGTTAAAACCACCCTTAATTCTTTTCCTAGAATAAGGTATATCAGAGGATTTTAATAATTTATTTATATATTGACGTTCCTGATTTTTATTTAATCTTTCAACTTTTTCATAATCAAATTTCAAATACATTTTTTGGGTATTATCAATAAAATTCTCAATATGATCTATTTGGACAGTCTGGATACTTGAAAATTTGTATTCATTTACATAAAATTTGATGAACCCTTCAAAATCAAAATCTGACTGACAACTAAATAAGTGGTCTTCCACTTCATCAGCAATTCCTTTTAGATAGTCTTTCATAAAATCTATATCAAGTTCATCATCGAAAGCTTTCGCTCTATCCCATTTTGTGATGGAATGAAAAATAGCCTGATTATTATCCGGAACATAAAATAATATTCCAATATTAATGTTTTCATTGGTTATAAAAGACGGATAATAACTTAAGACAGAGAAGCATACCGTTGACATTTCATTCACCTCCCGATAATTAACTTGCACATGTCTTCCATATGATTCAATCTATAAATCAAGTACTCCTTGAGCGCTAGAGCGTCCTCATCCGGAATATGCCATTGTTCAGGTAATTCATTTATGAACATCTCCAAGTCTGTATAATTAAGCTTATTTTTATACTCATCTGCCAAGCGCAACAAAATAGCTGGGTCTTTGTTTAAGTATTCCCAAAAATAGTTATATATTTTCTCGTTCGATTTAATTATATCGAGGTCGTTGAAATCATCAGAGTCCATTCCCCTCTGCAAACAGTTTTTGTCCCAGATAGATTGATTTTTAAAAACATGGGTATGGTCAATTGCATAAAGCTTTGGGTTTTTCACTGACGTTACTAATAAGTTGCCCCTATTTCTATCTTTATTATAAATGAGGTGGTCAAACAAAATTATCTTATAAAAATCAGCTTTGTTAGTAATTCTAGGGATTATTCCCCGGTTAATGATAGTTACCTTATCGATTCGTTTTGAAAAATAACAATACCCATAGTTTTCCGCTGAATAGACCGGGGGTTCACAAAGACATTCTGTCCTTTCACTTATAAGTGCAATCCCGGCTTTGGGTATTGGTATATCCAATTTTGTACATAGTCTATAACATATATATTCATTAACAAGTACCAGGTTCCCTTGAATATTATTAAATGGTTTAACAATAACGCGGTCCCCCGAATCTAAACAAGCATCTAACGGCTCCGTAACCCCATTTCCGATTTTTCCATAGACTTTATCAACATGAAAGCATTCCAAGTAAATCACCACTTCGAATTCTACTTTAGTTGTACATTCTATTCTTTAATAATAACATGTCGTGGAAAATATTGGAGAGATAAAATAAACAAGCAAAGTCAAAATAGCCCACCGATGAATCGGCAGGCTATTTTTTGCACAGACTTTATCTTAAAGACATACTATGTTTTTGCTACTCAGAATTAATTTTGGAAGTGTCATGGAATAGTAATGTTTCGGACTGGCTAAAACATAAAAGGTGAGTCTACCGGGCATTTATAGCAATGCCTCCTACCCATCTCTCATTTAAAGATGCGTACTTGATGGGGTTGTCTGCATCACCAAGCCCATTTTTAATTATCCTTTCGTTTTAACGGATCACCGGATCCCGGTTTTCCGTTAAAGCCGCAGTTTTTGCAAACCCTATTGTTTATTGGCTGCT
>CALGSR010000134.1 GCA_937902115.1 uncultured Bacillus sp.
GTATTCCCTATTTCATAGAAGCAAAAGCAATTCTTTCACACAGTGCAGATTTACGGGGATTACTAATTAGGAGGGAATGGAATGAATCAATCAGGTTATGGTCAATATGGCGGTTATCAGCCATCATCTTATGGATATCAAAAGGCGCCGTATTATGGAAGCCCTGCAGCAACACCGCAAGGACAAATGATGCCGGCAGGTGGATTTCCGCCGGTTGGGACAGGAGGATTTCCCCCAGTAGGAACAGGTACCGGGGCCGCCCCTCCAGCCGGACCGCAAATTCCGGGAATGCTCCCAACCGAGCAGTCCTATATTGAAAACATCCTGCGCTTAAATAAAGGAAAACTAGTGGATGTCTATACAACCTTTGAAAACAACTCACAATGGAATGCGAAAGTGTTTAGAGGGTTGATAGAAGCTGCCGGACGTGACCATTTAATCATCAGCGATCCACAGTCCGGCAAAAGATACCTGATCCCAATGGTTTACCTCGATTATGTAGAATTCGAAGAAGAAATTGAATACGAATATCCCTTTGGTTCATCCGCTGGATTAGCTACTTATTCGCCTCGATAATATGAAAAGCGGAAGCGCCTTGCCCAGCGGCGTATGACTTGCACAGGATGTGCTGACTTCGACGTTCGCCACAGGACGTGGCGGTTTTTAGTCGAAGTTCCTCTATCCACTCCCGACTGAGATAAAGTCTACACAAAGGGCACAACGTGCGCGTTCGTGTTGACTTATCGTAGGGAGGGAGGGTGAAGTACACTAGCCGCTAGGCGCTGTGGCTAGACACTGTTCTTAATTTAAAACCTATTACTTATTCCATCCAAAAAAAAGGAGTCTGATCGCATGTTCAGACTCCTTTTTTTACTTTATAAATACTTCTTCGCTGCAATGGCCATTAGCAGCCATGCGATAATAAACGATACCCCGCCAAGTGGTGTGATTGCCCCTAATATACTGATTTTCGTCACAGCCAATACATACAGACTGCCGGAAAATAAGATAATTCCAAGGAACATTAACCAGCCTGACCATCTTAATGATTTACTGTGCGGCAATTTCCCAGCAAGTATTCCGGCTGCTAAAAGTCCGACTGAATGCAGCATTTGGTACGTAACTGCTTTTCCCCAAATATCAATATAATATGGCGCAAGATTCCCCTCAAGAATATGCGCACCAAATGCACCTAGGGCAACTGACAGCATCGCGTTAATCGCGCCAAGCATAATAAATACTTTCATCATCCTCTATCCCCTTTTCGTTACAAATCTTTTTTTATCTAAACTGACTCTATAAATCACTTAGCTGAACAGGATCATTCCCTCTCGAATAAACAGCTGAGGAATACCCTTTCCCCCGTTCTCTGTCGTTCTTAGCGGCTAGAAATCAAAGATGGATTCTCCGTTTGCTTCATCCTCCATCACCATGCGCTCCTGCTGTGGCAGCATTTGCGGCGCGGTTTGCGGAACAAAGGACTGCTGCACAGGCTGGATAACCTTTGTTTCCATCCTTTTTTCAACGGGCGCTTCATCCAATATCAATTCACAAAGAGCTTTAATCACCTGGGCCCTTTCACGGATTTTTGCCTCTGAACCTGCTCTTTTTGCCTCCGCTAATTCTGCACCGATTTTATCCAGGAGCTTAGTTACTGAAATATCCATATGACCCCCCGTTCTAACTCCATTTTCCTTTTTATTTTACATGAGTTAACCGTCGAAATACAGTGGAAAACCTGATTGTCCTGACAAACAAATCGCTTTTCACAAACTAACCGACAGAACACGCCATGTTTCACGTGAAACAATTCTTTTAAAACCAACACCATTTTCCAAAAAGGGCTATCATGCCAAAAACGAAAGACTAAATTCAATTTTTAGATACTTCTGTCCACCTTGTCCTTTATATGAGATAATATTCTTAAGAGTAAGAATATTCAAAGCAAAAAAAAAGAGGGGATTATGTAGATGAAAAATATTTTTAAGGATATATTTAAGCCCAACCGCGTTTCTCAAACCGAACAATATGGAGTTGTAGCTATATCCGAAAATCCAGAAGAGGATTCGGGGTTGTATCAGGAAGAATTGCGTGCGATAATGCGCTATCCACATGTCGTTAAATCTCACGAAATGAGCGCTGAGGAATTCCGGAATATCGCTCCACACCTTCCAATAGACAAACTTCCGGCCTTTGCTCTTATTCGGGAAGGTATCTACCGTTCTGAATCGATGAAATCCCGACTTGAGGATACAATCGTTTACTCCGCAAAATGCGGTGAAGTCATTGTCATGATTGAACTATTAGGAAAGAAATAATAATCCGGAGTATTCAAGAACAAACGGGACAAGGTACCCGTCCCCTTGTCCCTAGCCTAAAATTCGGTTGTAGATTGTTTTTGCTGCGGTCATGTCTTTTGTGCCGTGGATAAGGGCACGTCCATCATGGAAAATCACAATGCGTTCTGACCCTGTTTCAACTGAAAGCAAATAAGGGTTTCCTTTTACCTCATAACCTGCATTGATCAGTTGTCTGGCCAATTCATCTAACGAAATCTCCAACGTTCTTGGTGGACGAACCTGGACAGTGTTGCGCCCGCAAAGAACCGTTGAGCGCGTTAGATTCTCTGCTTCCAAATAAGGATAGGTAGGATTTGTGCCACATGATAAGCAGCCTTCATCCTTTACCTTCGACATCTTGATGCTGGAATATTGATTGCGCCAAAGGTCGAAGCTGACGAATGTTGTGCGGACAGCATCCCAATCCTCTACTAAAATCTTCAGCGCCTCCGCTATCTGATGTGACACGACCATATTGACAGCCGGAGCAATGATACCTGCCGTATCACATGTCAGTCCCTGCATTGGAATTGCTTTCAGAAGACAGTTTAAACAAGGAGTTTTCCCGGGGATAATCGTAAAGGTCATCCCATAGCTTCCAAGACAAGACCCGTACACCCACGGAATCTTGTGTTTTTGCGAAATATCATTGATCGCCATCCTTGTTTCAAAATTATCAGTTCCATCGATAATGAGATCAACGTCCTCGATAAGCTCTTCAAGCTTTTCCGGATTGGCATCACCGATAACCGAGATAATTTCGACATCCGAGTTAATCTCTCGCAGACGTTTTTCTGCAGCCGCCGCCTTCGGGAGCCTTTCTTTTACATCGCGTTCCGTATAAAGCTGCTGCCGCTGGAGATTGGTTTCTTCGATATAATCGCGATCGACGATCGTAAGCTTGCCAATTCCTGCCCTCGTCAGCATCTCTGCAGCGCTAGAGCCAAGGGCTCCTGCTCCAATCATTAAACAATGCTTAGCACGGATTTTTTCCTGCCCCTCTTTTCCAATCGGAGTAAATAAGGTTTGCCGCGAATAACGTTCAGACATTTTCCTGCTTCACCTCCTACGGTCAGAATGATATACTTCTCTTTGTCCAGTTCCAACGGCTAGGGGCTCGAGGTCTTAAGCTAGTCGCCCCTGAGCAATCCGTTTCCACATTTCAGATCAGCCTCCGCTTACCGGCGGGATAAAGGCAACGGTATCACTTTCCTGAATTACTTCACTATCAGGTGCAAACTCCTCATTCACTGCAACCATGACATTGTCTAATTTTTGCAGGCCATAGGTCTCTGAAACGATCTGTTTTACTTCCGCAACTGTTTTCCCACTTAGATCCATTTCCACACTGTCCGTACCTGCAGCATCCCGTAAATGGGCAAAAAACAAGACTTTACTCATTTAAATCCGCCTCCTCCGGTTTTCCTGACGGGTAAGCCACCTTTTCCAGCTGGTCCCCTATCCATTCCTCACCATCTTCCCAATGTTCTTTCTTCCAAATCGGTACAATTTCTTTAATGCGCTCAATCGCATGACGGTTTGCCTCATAAGCATCCGCTCGGTGCGGTGTTGATACCGCAATGACGACAGCGATATCCGTGATATCCAATTTGCCGACGCGGTGACTAATCGCAACCATCGAGCCTGGCCATTTTTCCTCAATTTCACGCCCGATTTGCTCCAGCTTTTTAACGGCCATTGCCTCATATGCTTCATAGATGAGATAAAGCGTCTTTTTTCCATTTGTCAATTCTCTAACCGTACCAATAAAAGTAGTGATCGCACCGGCTTCACGCTGCACAACCTTATCAATGACCTGCTGGATGTTGATCGGCTCTTTCGCTATTTCATAATATTTCATCGTAAAACCTCCGCTCGATTTTCAGTTGTTTCTGGCGAAAATTCATTTATAAAAATAGATCGGCTCCGGATGAGCAATAACTTCATAGCCGCCGATATTCTGCACATCTTGTTTAAAGGCATCGCTTTGAATAATCGCAATGAGTTGCTGACCTTGTTCACTTTCGAAAAATCCCTTCGTCATTAACAAATCATAGCTTTCATCTGCAACAGGAATAAAGTCAATCCCCATCGTTTTCGCAGCCGGATAGATTCCCAATCCGACAGCTTTTTCATCACTTAGCACCTCGGCAGCGACGCTTAAATGGGTGAACATTTCCCGGCTGTAGCCAGCGATATCACGGGCTGTGAGTCCATTTTCTTTTAAAAGCAGATCAAATAAAATCCTTGTTCCCGCCCCTTTTTGCCGATTGACAAACTGTGCATTCTTTTCAGCAATATCCTTCACACCTTGGATATTCAGAGGATTCCCGTGAGGAACAAACCAGCCCTGCTTCCGTTTTAAGAATGGATAAAGCACAACATCTATCTCGGATAAATACTGCTTAATATAAGGGAGATTATATGTATTGCTCTCTGGATCTAGTAAATGAATTCCGGCAAGATGCGCCTCACCCTTCTTAATCGCCATTAACCCGGCCATACTTCCGACATGGGAGGAAATGATTTTCGCGTTAAAATCTTCCGCCTTTAACCGTGATGATAATAAATCAATCGTCAAGTCATGGCTGCCGTTAAAGACAACGGCATGGCCGATTTCTCCACGCGGTTTCCATAATTCTAATTCGACTGTTTCCCCCTGTTCAAACCCAAGCGAGGTTGACGGGATTAGCAGCATCCCGTCTGCTTTCACCAATGACATTGTAACTCCTGCTGCCCTTGGAAGCGGGTTGGCAATGTACTCACCATTCACATAGCCAATGCTCATACGGATAAAATCCTCTGCTCCCATCGTGCCGACGACCCTGCGACCTAGCTTCACAGTAATCCTTTCCCGTTTTGGTACAGGAATTTGTAAAAACTCACAGATGAGCGGCTGCACAAACCATTCAAAGCTAAGATAAGCTGATACCGGATAGCCGGGGACGCCGATCACGGTCGTGTCATTAATTTTTCCTAAAACCACTGGTTTGCCCGGTCTTGTGGCTACCCCATGGGTGTACACTTCACCAAGTTCCTCCACAATATGTACTGTAAAGTCTTTCGAACCGGCAGACGAACCGGCATTTATGACCACAATGTCAGACTCTGCAACGGCTTCAAGCAAGACCGCTTTAATTTCCTCCGGCTCATCCTTTACTACAGGATAAAGCTTTGCCGCTCCGCCCCATTCACGGACGTAATTGGCCATAACAGAGCCATTGAACTCAACTAATTTCCCCGGAGGTGTTTCTCCGTCAGGAAAAACAATTTCATTCCCTGTTGGAATAATGCTGACTAGCGGTTTTTCCATGACAGGAACTTCAATTCGCTGCGAAGCGAGCAATACTCCGATATCAACCGGGCGGATTTTGTGCCCTTGAGGAAACAGCATTTCCTCCTGCACAATGTCCTCGCCAATCGGACGGATATGCTGCCAAGGTGCCGCTGGTTCAATAATTTCCACCGTTTCCTCGTCCAATTCGTCAACGTGCTCAATCATAATCACGGCATTAAAGCCGACAGGAATCGCATTCCCCGTATTCACATACT
>CALGSR010000135.1 GCA_937902115.1 uncultured Bacillus sp.
TTAATAATAAAACTTACGTTGACGTTTTTGTTTGTTTAGTTTTCAAAGAGCAATTTTTCCCATCGCTCAAAAGCGACTTTACTAATTTAACATGTTGTTTTTGGAAAGTCAATAACTTTTTAAAAACATTTTTTTGCTGCGTTTTGCTTTTCTTATGTTTTGCAGCGACGTTTACTAATATAACAAGATGAACTTTATAAGTCAACACTTTTTTTGCAATTACTTTTGTTTCCTCTTTTGCCGTGGTCTCATATACCTTATACACTCCTTGTGCGTTGATATCCGTTTGAATAGAGAGTATAACACTTTATATCTCTCTTCCATTGCGTTTTTTACTAATTGATCAATACGGTGATCTCCTAGATCAAAGATAATCTCATCCATTTCCCTTTTTAATAAATATTGAATTTCCTTTACTTCCATTTCCCCTAACAGCATTCCAATCATCACTATTCCTCCTTGGATAAAAAGTTATATTGATTTTTTGAATTTTGGTTTAAAGTAGTTTTCTCCAATCTTCCCCCTTTTTATGAATTATTTGGTTCATTTTCTTTTTGCTTCCTCATAGGATTGAATAGGACTGTTTGGGACGAGGTGGTGATTGAATGAACTTTTTTTATGTACTGAATGGAAAAGTCATTAAACAAATCTTAGTTATTGGTGTAGCTGCTTTCTTTACAGCATGGTTTTTATTTATAGGTAATACGGTTCAGGTTCCTGTTTTCTCTACGAAAGACGGTCCAAAGGCGATATACAAAGGAGAAAAGGATGTGGCACTAACCTTCAATATTGGATGGGGGGATGAAAAAGCAGAGCCTATTCTTGATACATTAAAAGAGCATGGGGTCAAATCAGCAACATTCTTTTTATCTGCATCGTGGGCAGAAAGACACCCAGATTTAGTGAACCGCATTGCCAAAGAAGGCTATGAAATCGGGATGCTCGGTTATGAATATCTCGATTATTCGGAGGAAGAAGAAAAGAAAATCAGTCAAGATATCGCCAAGGCTCAAACCGCTTTTAAAAAACTAAATATAAATAATATCAAGCTCCTGCGGGCACCAACCGGCCACTTTGATCAACTTACTTTAAAAATTGCCCAAAGATACGGATATACGATGGTCCACTGGAGCGTCGATTCCAAAGACTGGACGAACCCTGGAGTACGAGCAATTAATGAAAATGTCTCTAAAGCAAAAAAAGGGGATATTATTTTGCTCCATGCTTCAGATTCTGCAACCCAAACAGAAAAAGCACTTCCGCTCATTTTGGATACACTAAATAAAAAGGACCTTAAACTTGTTAAGGTCTCAGAAATGATTGCTAACGCAGAAACTAAAACAACAGAAATTAAATAAAGAAAGGGCGGGAACCTCATTTCATAGTGTCCCGCCCTTTCCTTATATGCAAATGATGCATCGTCCGAGTTGCTGTTATTTTTTTGCAGTTGTCTTTTTAGGAGCTGCTTTGCTTCCTTTTTCTTGAGCGCGTTCTTTTCTTTCTTGCTCTGATTTCTCATTCAGCTTATGAAGAATAAACAATTGATAGATGTTACATACTATCAGTGGAAAAATCATTAAATACACCCATCGCGGATCGTCTGTCCGTAAGGCAGGCACCCACTCGACGATTGTAATAACCGTCATGAAAAATACAGCTGGGATGAATGCACTTTTGTTCGTTTGTTTCACTTTAAAATAAGCGACGATTAACCCAACGATTAAAATCATGACAGCTGGAGCAAGATACAAAAGTATTCCTTCTCCGTTTTCCGCAAATGTTTTATAACGAAAATAAACCAAATCAAATAAAGCAAATAAAATAAGAACGACTTGAATTCCATTCCATAAGGAAGACGATTTAAAAATCCCCAGTCCAAAACGATGGACCGTTAAATAGGCGAAAAAACCCATTTGGCTGAGAACACTGAAAACCATCCCAAGAACAAACATCCAGATTACAGTTGCTAAAATCTTTAAAATAGCAAAATCCGTGAAATATGGCAAAAACTCATTCCAGCGAACAATAAATGCTGTTAAGACCGTTACAACTCCTCCAACGAGCAGAGTAGTGAAAAATAATTTAACTACGTTTCGGCTTGTCACAAAAAAATCCCCCATTATGTATATCTTCCTTACTATGATTGTACCAACCAAAACTTGAAAAATCTAGATTGAGGATGAAATGAATAATCTAAACCAAATTTCCTCATTCTAAGATTAGGATCAATCTGAAAGGAGCTATCGTTTATGAAAAAAATATTTTCTTTGCTCCTCGCAATTCTTGCTCTTCTCCTTATTACCGGTTGTAATCAGGAGGCTGCAAGCAACGGCGGCCAATTAGATTACGAGCAAACGAAAAAAATGGTCGTTGATATATTGAAAACCGATGAAGGGAAAAAGGCGATTCAAGAGGTCATGTCTGACGAGAAATTGAGGCAAGAACTTATTATGGATCAAACTATCGTCACAGATACGATTCAAACGACTTTGACAAGTGAAAAGGGGATCGATTTTTGGAAGAAAACTTTTCAGGACCCAAAGTTTGCTGAATCGATCGCAAAAAGTATGCAAAAAGAGCAAGAACAGGTATTAAAAAGTTTAATGAACGACCCGGATTACCGCGGAAAGTTAATTGAAGTGTTAAAGGATCCTGAATTAGCCAAGGAAATGAGCGATTTATTAAAAAGCAACGAATATCGGGAGCACTTAAAACAAGTAGTAACTGAAACAATTGAAAGCCCGCTTTATCAAACGAAAATACAGGAACTCCTTTTAAAAGCTGCCGAAGAAAAAGCAAAGGGCGGCGGGGAAAAGAAAGAAGAAAGTGCATAAAATGGATTAACCCCTCAAACCTGTTTGGTTTGAGGGGTTTTTTATGAAGCTGGGACAAGGAACCCGGTCCCTTTACCCTAGAGCCTTAACGATTTTCCCAGCAATTTCTTTATAGATTTTGCCGATATGGTGATCCTCTTGATAAACAGAAGGAGCAAACTCCTCTTCATCCCAATCAGGCTGACCGAGTGGCAGCTGTCCAAGTACCTCTGTCTTTAGTTCTTCCGCAAGTCTTTCTCCGCCGCCTTGTCCGAATACATATTCTTTCTCACCGGTTACCTTACTTTCAAAATAAGACATATTCTCAATAACTCCCAGAATTTCATGCTCTGTCTTCAATGCCATAACTCCTGCACGTACTGCAACAAAAGCAGCTGTTGGGTGTGGAGTCGTTACGATAATTTCCTTACATGCAGGCAGCATTTGGTGCAGATCAAGAGCCACATCCCCAGTACCTGGAGGAAGGTCAAGAAGAAGATAATCTAATTCTTCCCATTCCACTTCATTAAAGAAGCTATTCAACATTTTCCCAAGCATTGGTCCACGCCAAATTATTGGCGAATTATCCTCTACAAAGAAGCCCATGGAAATGACTTGAACGCCAAACCGTTCCACAGGAAGAATCTTCTCCCCCCGAACAGATGGACGATCTTCAATCCCCATCATATCAGGTACACTGAAACCGTAAATATCAGCATCAATTAAACCGACTTTTTTTCCAAGACGTGCAAGGTTCACAGCCAGGTTCACAGAAACAGTAGATTTCCCTACACCGCCTTTACCGCTCGCAATCGCAATAAAGGTCGTTTTGTTCCCAGGCGCTAACAGGCCCTTTGTTTCCCCTGCTCCTGCCTCACGATGCTTTTGGAGCACCTCCTCTGGCAGCTCGCTAAAGCGAATCCCTACTGTTTGCGCACCTGCTCCCTTCAGGATATCGACAATTTGCGTCTGAAGCTGAAGCTGTTCAGCTGTTCCTGTTTTGGCTATAGCGACTTTTACACTTACGTGGTTCTTTTCCTCCTTTACCTTAATTTCTTCAATAGCATTTAATTCTGCTAATGATATATGTAAGAAGGGTTCTTGCAATGAATTTAACAATTCTCTTGCTTGTTCTGCGGTAAACATATTATGCACCAACCTTTTCGATCATCTAATTTTCAGTATACCAACATAGATGGAACATCACCAATATTTGAATCACACATATGCAAATTCATTGTATTTTTTTAGTATGTTCAATACTCATATTTGTATAAAGAAAAGACGTCCTAAAAGACGCCTAATACACGATTTTAATTTCCTTTTCGTCTGTAAAATAGCGCAAAAGACCAAGGTAAATGGATTCTGCCAGCTTATTCTGGTAGGTATCTTTTTTCAAATTTGCCTTTTCCGTTGGATTCGAGAGAAACCCTACCTCGACGAGAACCCCCGGCTTTTTCGCATGCTTGATAATATAAACGTTATTAATCGGTTTTGCTTCCCTCGTTGTATTCTGTAAGTTTCGCTTAAATTCATCTTGAATAAATTTTGCTGCTCTTGCGTTTTCTTTATGATAAGGAGCATAAAATGTCTGGGCACCGCTCCAGCGAGGAGAAGGGATAGAATTCAAATGAACACTGATAAAAAAGTCTGCCTCGGATTTATTTATAATTTCTAACCGTTTTTTCAAATCCTCTGTCTTTCGTTTACTGTACCCGCGAGTACTCTTAGCTGCCAGATCTTTATCCTCCTCGCGTGTCATAAGGACTAATGCCCCCTGCCCTTCAAGGTACTCTTTCATTTTTAAAGAAACCTTTAGTGCAATATCCTTTTCTAGAGCGTCCTCATCACCCGCCCCGCCATCAGGGCCTCCATGCCCCGGATCGATCATTATAACCTTACCTGATAACGGCAAATTCCACGACTTCCATGTATTATCATCTGAAAAATCATATTGTAAAACAAAAAACAGGACGGCGAGTCCCAGCATAAATAAAATGACCTTCAACCTCTTTTTCATCTTTTATAATCAAGCCCCCCAAACTCGTCCTTCTCCAATAATATATGGGACGAGGGGGCTTGATAGAACACTAAAAAGAGCGGCTAATGAAGCCTTAATTTAATCCGTTTTTCTCCTTTATAAAAACCATCCATCCACCAGCTGTTAATATACTGTTCGCAAAGATAATAAAGCGACTCGCTCATAACTCCTTCATCACCATTGCCCCAGTAAAGCATAAAGTTATATAGTGTATCGACGAGATGTTTCTCCTCATCCTGACAGCGCAGCTTTACCTGTTCAGCCTCTTCCCCGTACAGACCAAAACGGCTCAAGCGGGCTCCTAATAAGAAGGATTCAATCGCCACATCATAACAAGCTTCTTCTATTCCATGATTCATAATCAGACTCTGTGTGAAGCGGAAAGAACCAAAAAATTGCTTCACCCTTTCCTTTAATACCTTTAATGATACTTCACGCAGAACCGACTTCTCGTAGTTCATCTGCTTCATTCTTTTTTTCTCAGCAAAAGACGTAATGACATTCACAGCTATGTTCACCTCTTAGCTGTAGTTTTCAACTATGGGAAAGCCGTCATTCATGAAGAGGCTTTGTTTTGATTGCCAATTATTATTCAGTATGAAAAGTAATGTAGAGGCAAAAGAACCCTTAATAAACTAGAGATTATTTACCTTTCAAATGGGGATAAAGCTTAAATAAATTTTCCTCATTTAAATGGTCCCTTAATGGCCAGCTTTCTTTTACCCCAAAATGCCCACAAATTTTTCTAATTTGCGGTAACCCTAATTCCCCCTCTTTTTCATATAGCTTACTCGCCATATACAATTGTCCACTTTTCACAATATTTTTTACAGTTATTTTTTGTTTATATGGTTCAATTTGGGCGAATTTTTGGATATTCTTTAAACGGTTGTAAATCGTATATTTTGTAACTTGACCATCATGTACTGTATTTGTTTTACTATTTTTTAAAATATAATCAGTATCCATCACTAATTCAGTATATGGTCTGATTCTAGGGTTATATTCTATTTCACCGTTACGCTTCTCATATCTATCTTCTTTGTTAGCCCGTTTACATAATTTGATTAAACGATTATCTTCAAAATAGATTGTTCTTCTTCTTTCAGTAGTTGAATCATATAATTTCATTGAATGATTTTCTTCATCTAAATCACTTATTGTAAGATTACAAATTTCACTGCCCTCTTTGCCTTGAACTCCTAAGAAAAGCAGTTCCAAAATAATAGCGTCCTGTAGATTTTCAAAATACATATTTGTATAATAATTTAGTTCTTTTAAATCAATAAAAATGTCATAATCCCTTTTAACGTACTTTAGAAAATAATTTTGTTGAACCGGGAATGGATGTTCAGAAATAATGTTTTCCTCTACCGCCCACTGTAAATAATGACCGACCAATCTTCCATAATTACGAGCAGAAACATTAGTAGAGGGAGAAGTGTTTTCGAAAAACTCCTCCAATTCTACCCTCGTAAAAAGGCATAAATCCTTGTTTAAATCCTCTTCTATTGAATACGTGTTTCTAAAAATCCGAATAAACGCTTTTTTAGTATTAAAATTATCGTACTTTTCCAGGAAGTTCACTTTACACTCTACATTAAACACACCTGTTAAATCTAACGTTTGTACCATTTTTAAACCACCTTAAATGATTTATTCTTGTCTTAGTTTCATACAACAAATCTCCTTTAATATATTGCCCACAGCGTATGGGAAAGGAAGGATTAAAAAACTGGTAAAAACATATGAATTGTTTAACATTTGAAGAACTAGAACAGCTGGTGAGAATTTATAAATTTCTAAAAAGGGATTCGATCAATTTGTTAATATAAAAAACCCTTTCCCGAATATTTCGGGAAAGGGTTGGAAACGTAGATATATTAACGTTTTGAGAACTGAGGCGCACGACGTGCGCCTTTAAGACCGTATTTTTTACGTTCTTTCATACGTGGGTCACGTGTTAATAGACCAGCGCGTTTTAATGTTCCACGGTATTCAGGATCCACATGAAGTAACGCACGAGCGATACCATGACGGATAGCTCCTGCTTGACCAGTGTAGCCTCCACCGTTAACATTAACATATACATCATAGCTGCCAAGAGTTTCAGTAGCTACTAGTGGTTGATTCACAACCTCACGTAATGCTGCGAATGGAATATAATCTGTCATTTCACGACCATTGATAATAACTTTACCGTCGCCTGGAACTAAACGA
Source organism: uncultured Bacillus sp. (assembly GCA_937902115.1). GTDB lineage: Bacteria > Bacillota > Bacilli > Bacillales > Cytobacillaceae > Bacillus_BD. The sequence continues at coordinate 7,075 of CALGSR010000135.1, forward strand.
ACCCGTGCAACGGAGCTTTTACGACGACCAGTACCAATATATTGAACTTGTGCCAAGATATTAACCTCCCTTAAAAATTATCCACGAAGTTCGTAAACTTCAGGTTGTTGAGCTTGGTGCGGATGTTCGCTGCCAGCATATACATGTAATTTTTTAAATATTTGACGTCCTAAAGAATTCTTTGGAAGCATGCCTTTAATAGCTAGCTCAAGCATTCTTTCAGGGTAGTTTGTACGCATTTCAAGTGCTGTTCTTTGTTTTAAACCGCCTGGGTGATTACTGTGACGGTAGTAGATTTTGTCATGTAATTTATTACCAGACAATTGAATTTTAGAAGCATTTAAAAGAATAACGTGATCACCAGTGTCAACATGTGGTGTGAAAGTTGGTTTATGTTTACCGCGTAAGATAGATGCAACCTCAGTAGAAAGACGACCTAGAGTTTTGCCTTCTGCATCAATTACGTACCATTTACGCTCAATATTTTGTGCGTTTGCCATAAACGTTGTACGCATGAGTTTCCCTCCTAATAATTAGCTTTCATTTTTAAAAAAATAAATCTGTTCCGATATTTAATCACAATAAGTTCCGGGGCTTATCGTGGGATTAAAATAATCATACCCTAGAATTATATAGCCTCGAACTATCAAAGTCAAGAAAATGTTACACCAGGATTCGTTGTTATTGAAAAAAATGTGGAAGCACAAAAGGGAACGTCGACGTCAGCACATCCTGTGCAAGTCAATACCACACTTCCCATAAATATAACCCATGAGCCGGTGCTGTTTTCCCTGCCAGCTGCCGATCCTTTTGCTCAAGGATCTGTGGGATCTCTTCAGGATTTCGCAGCCCGCGTCCAACCTCCAGCAGTGTTCCAGTAAGAATCCGTACCATATTATAGAGAAAGCCATTGCCGGAAAATCGAAAAACCAACAGCTCCCCTTCTTCAATCAATTCAATCTCCTTAATCGTCCGCACACGATCGATGACTTCTGATCTTGCCGAACAAAAGCTGGTGAAATCATGCGTTCCGATTAAATAGGATGCTGCCTCACGCATCCGTTCGATATGCAACGGATAGGTAAAATGAAATTGATAATGACGTGTAAACGGATCCTTTTCCCGCGCCAGCCGTATGAAATATCGATATTCCTTCCCAACTGCATCAAAGCGGGCATGAAAATCAGCCTTAGCCTTTTCTACCTTTCGAACCACAATATCTTCCGGAAACAGAGACTCTAACGCCTTTACCCATCTATCTTCAGGAATCAATAGCGGGGAATCAAAATGAATGACCTGGCCTTTCGCATGGACGCCTGCATCGGTTCTTCCGGATGCGGTAATTTTAATATCGTTTTCTTTATGAAGCCTTTTCAGCGCTGCTTCCACTTCTCTTTGTACCGTGCGTTTACCCGGCTGTACCTGATAGCCTGAAAACAATGTACCATCGTAACAAATTGTACACTTTAATCGCTGCATGTTCTTCGAGGTCACCTTCCTACTGCTACGTTCTAAAGACAAATAAAATAATAGCAACCACTACTAAAAACAGAATCATTCCTGTATCGAGCATCTCCCAGCGTAGCTGACGATACTTTGTTCTACCCTCACCGCCGCGGTATCCACGAGCTTCCATCGCGATAGCCAGCTCCTCAGCCCGTTTAAAAGAGCTGATAAATAATGGGATAAGAAGAGGAATAATTGCTTTAATCCGCTCTTTAATGGGGCCGCTGGAAAACTCTACTCCCCTTGCTGTCTGAGCCTTCATAATTTTATCTGTCTCCTGCATCAGAGTTGGAATAAACCTCAGAGCAATTGACATCATTAAGGCCAGCTCATGTACCGGGAATTTTACCTTTTTCAACGGCGCAAGCATATACTCAATTCCATCAGTAATCTCAATTGGCGTCGTTGTCAGTGTCAATAAGGAAGTCACTAAGACCAATAGGAAGAACCTCAAAGAAATAAAGATCCCTTGTCTGACCCCTTCCTCATAAATCTTAATCCAGCCCCAATCAATCAGGAGCGCACCGCCGCGTGTGAAAAAGAAATGAATGAGCAAAGTAAATAGGACGAGCCACACTACGGGAATAAGTCCTGTCAGAATAAAACGCACCGATACTTTCGAGAGACTGATCATGATCGCCGTATAAAGGAGCAGAATACCATAGGTGATTGCATTATTCGCTATAAAGACAATACAGACAAACAAAAAGATAATCGTTAGCTTTGCTCTTGGATCCATACGATGCAGCAGCGATTCTGCCGGAACATAGCGGCCAAAAATGATTTTATCCATCATTTTGGCACACCTCTTTTCAAGCTCTCAGCTATAGCCTCCGTTAATTGTTCCATTGTCAGGCATATTTTATCCAGTTTCACCGAGAAGGTATTCTCAAACTTTCTTTGAAAACGAATAACCTCCGGGACATCTAACCCAAGTTCCATTAAACCTTCCGGAGACGAAAAGATTTCCTCAGGTGTACCCTTTTTATACACTTCTCCGTTATCCATCACCACAATCTGATCAGCATAGTGTGCTGCATCCTCCATGCTATGAGTAACAAGGATAGTCGATAATTGCCTCTCTTTATGAAGGTCATAAAACATATTCATAATTTCCTTACGGCCGCGCGGATCTAATCCTGCTGTCGGCTCATCTAGAACTAGCGTCTCAGGCTCCATCGCCAAAACACCAGCAATCGCTACTCTTCTCATCTGACCCCCTGATAGGTCAAATGGTGATTGCTGCAAAAAGTCTTCTGAAAGACCAACCTGCTTAATGACAGCTTTCGCCCTTTCCTTGGCCTCTTCCTCTGAGACACCAAAGTTCATCGGACCAAAACAAATATCTTTTTCAATTGTTTCCTCAAACAGCTGATGCTCCGGGAACTGAAACACAATTCCTACCTTTTGTCTCACATGCTTTAAAGCCTTTTTCTTCTCACCGGCCGTAATAACCGTATCGCCAATCGTAACACTGCCTTTTGTTGGCTTTAATAAACCATTCAGATGTTGCAGCACCGTTGATTTCCCTGATCCTGTATGGCCAATAACAGCCAAATAAGTCCCAGAGGGAATATCAATCGTTACATCTCTTAAAGCAAGCCGTTCAAACGGTGTATTCGCTTGATAGCGAAATTCTACATTTTGGAGTAAGATGTCCATAGTCCTGCCACCAACTCTTCATCTGTTAAATAAGGTTTTGTAATTGGAATTCCCTTTTCCTTCAATGCTTTGCTCAACTTCACAGGAAACGGAATATCCAACCCAAGTGCTATTAATTCTTCATCCATTTGAAAAATATCCTCTGGTGTCCCTTCACGATAAAGCCTTCCTTTATTGAGGACGACGATCCGATCAGCCTTAGCAGCCTCCTCTAAATCATGGGTAATGGAGATAACCGTCATCTGATGATTTTTCTTCAGCTCCCTGACTGTATCCAGAACTTCCTCCCGTCCCTTCGGATCAAGCATCGATGTAGCTTCGTCCAAAATAATCACCGCAGGTCTTAAGGCAATCACACCGGCAATCGCTACCCTCTGCTTCTGTCCGCCAGAAAGATTATGCGGTTCCTGGTTAAGAAAGGAATCCATTTGCACCTTGAGAAGTGAGGTGTTGACCCGTTCAACCATATCCTCTCGAGGGATCCCGTTATTCTCTAGGGCGAATGCGACATCATCCTGTACAGTCGAACCGACAAATTGGTTATCAGGATTTTGAAAAACCATCCCTACAAGCCTTCTAACATCCCAAACTGTATCTTCACTAAGCAAAATTCCACAAACAGTGATCGAACCCTTCTGCGGGAACTGAAGGCCATTCAACAGCTTCGCAAGTGTTGATTTGCCTGATCCATTATGACCAACAACTGCCAGCCATTCTCCTTCATAGATTGAAAAAGAAACATCATTCAGTGCAAAGTCATTTTGTTCATCGTATTGATATGAAATGTGGTCGATTTGCACAAGCACCTTCTGCATTCTTGTCCCCCCTAAAGCTCAACGTTTCAAAAGGCCGTCCGGATTACTGTAAAAAAAATACTCGCCTTATGGCGAGCATTGATTGTACGAAAGCAACCAGTATTATTATAGCTGATTTACACATTTGTGAGCTAAGCACATATAGGAGCTTTTCGATCATAAAGGTGTGTCAATCTGCTAAATGCAATAGTAGACTGCCTCCTCAATCATTGCTCTTTTAAAAGCAATACTTAGCACAAAAAAGCCTGCGTCTCTTCAAAAGAATCCGTATTCTAAAAGAAAAGAGACGCATGAGCTAGACGAGACATATTATAAATGTGTTGGAAAAATAACACATAGAGGCAAATTAGACTGCCGCCATCCACATACTAAACGAGTGGAGGAACATGCTCATCGTAACGCTCTTTTTTGGCTTGGAAAGACCCCTGCCTTTCCCGGAGTACGCAATACTCTTATGAAAAAGAGCAAGGAACAAGGGAAATTCTTCCCTGCCCTATACCCTTACGATGTTACAAATTATACTAATTCGATAATAACCATTGGAGCACCGTCACCGCGGCGAGGTCCCAATTTCATGATACGAGTATATCCGCCTTGACGTTCTTCATAACGAGGAGCGATATCACCGAATAATTTTTGTACAGCATCTTGGTTTGTTTCAGCGTTAGCCACCTCATGACGAATATAGGCCGCTGCTTGACGACGAGCATGTAAATCTCCGCGTTTACCAAGCGTAATCATTTTTTCAACGATTGAACGTAATTCTTTAGCACGAGTTTCAGTTGTTTGAATGCGCTCGTTGATGATTAAATCTGTTGTTAAGTCACGAAGCATTGCTTTACGTTGAGAACTAGTACGTCCTAACTTTCTGTATCCCATGAAAGTTTCCCTCCTTTTTCGAGTTATGCTAATTTTTCTCGATCTAGTAAATACTATTACTGTTAACGCTCAAAAACTAATCAGTCATCCTTGCGTAAGCCCAACCCAAGCTCTTCAAGTTTGTGTTTTACTTCTTCAAGTGATTTCCGGCCTAAATTACGTACTTTCATCATATCTTCTTCCGTTTTGTTCGCAAGCTCTTGAACGGTGTTGATACCCGCACGTTTTAAACAGTTATAAGAACGAACAGAAAGATCGAGCTCTTCAATTGTCATTTCAAGAACTTTTTCTTTTTGGTCTTCTTCTTTTTCAACCATAATCTCAGCATTTTGCGCTTCGTCAGTTAAACCAACAAAAATATTCAAATGCTCAGTTAAAATCTTCGCTCCAAGAGCAATCGCATCTTGTGGACCTGTACTGCCATCTGTCCAAACATCTAATGTTAACTTATCAAAGTTAGTCATTTGACCGACACGGGTATTTTCAACCTGATAAGACACGCGTGAAATTGGTGTGAAAATAGAGTCAATTGGAATAACACCGATTGGCTGGTCTTCCCGTTTGTTTTGATCTGCCGGAGTATAACCTCTACCACGTTTAGCAGTTAACCGCATCCGTAAATGACCATTCGTACCTAGTGTTGCGATGTGAAGATCAGGATTAAGAATCTCAATATCACTATCATGAGTAATATCTGCAGCCTTCACAGCACCTTCGCCCTGTACATCAATTTCCAGAGTCTTTTCTTCATCAGAGTATATTTTAAGTGCCAGTTTTTTAATGTTTAAGATGATTGATGTAACATCTTCCACTACACCTTCAATTGTCGAGAATTCATGAAGAACTCCATCAATTTGAATCGATGTGACAGCTGCACCAGGTAGTGAGGATAATAAAATACGACGTAGGGAGTTACCCAAAGTTGTACCATATCCACGCTCAAGTGGCTCCACGACGAATTTTCCGTACTTGGCTTCATCGTTGATCTCAACCGTTTCGATTTTTGGCTTTTCTATTTCGATCATCAAAATATACCCTCCTTCAAAACGTCGAAACCCCGGTTAACATATAACCGAAATTCCCCTGTATGCTTTCCCACTTGTTTACTACAACTGGAATTCATTCTGCATAAAAAACTTGTAACATAACCCATTATAGACAAGCTTACAAAATCTATACAGAAAAAATTATACGCGGCGACGTTTTGGCGGGCGGCATCCATTATGAGGAACTGGAGTTACGTCTCTAATTGCTGTAACTTGCAAACCAGCCGCTTGAAG
>CALGSR010000136.1 GCA_937902115.1 uncultured Bacillus sp.
AATAATTCTTTTCTAAGCCCGCAATAGCAGAAGACCGTCTGAGAGATTGAAGTTCAGTCTCGATGGCTTCCTGACGCTCTTTTTCCTCCTGAGCCCTTTGCTCCGCTTCGGTAAGCGTTGCTCTTAATTTCTTTTTGTAATCGGCTGCCTGCGAAGCTGTTTTATCGAAAGTGTCCTTTGGAACATAATTGTCAAGCTCTTTCTTTTCGATAAGATCTTTGTTTGCCAATGCTTCGTTGATTTCATCCAACGTCATATCCTCCTGATATGCGTCACCTAACAATGTTTTTAAATCTGCCATAATAAATTCCTCACTTTCTGCGTTTATAGCCTTCTCTGGCTGTTCTCATTGCGCTTTTATACTTCATCTCCGAAGTTATTAGTGCGTGATTTGATAGGCTTTCTCTAGCCATATAAAAAGAACCTGGATTTCTCCAAGTTCTTGATTTTGATTTATACTCCTTCATCAACATTAGATACTTTCGAAGGCTGATTTGTCGTATTCTGAACCACTTTGTTTACATCATTTGGTGACATTTTATTTCCAGATGTCCTGATTTTCTCAACCGTTTCTTTTGAGTTTTCCCAAGCAAGTTGAGGATCCGTAAATAATCCAACTACTGTAAATGCTGTCAAGCCATCAACACCTGCATTGAGCAGCGCCACCAATGAGCTGCACTTTGTCGCAAGATCATACGTCTTGTTGCGTGAGAATTTAGGTTCAATATCGGATATCTTTAATGCTGCCAATTCATCCGGGACGTTCTCTGTATTATTAATAATACCGCTCACTACATCCAGTGTTCGCCTTTCGCTTTCACTGAAAATCAATTCCATTCCCTTTGCGGCGGTTTCAGCTGCCTGCCATCCATTTGATAAATTCATAGCGGATCCGGTTGAACCTCCACCGGTTTCCTGTCTGCCGGGAACATTTGCTATTACGTCAATTTGATCATTGATATGATCGACAAGTGTTTGGATTTCAGACTGGTTAAGGACGTTCTCAAGGAATTGGATATTTGCTTGTACACCTTGAGATATTGTTTTTGTTTGAATAACACCATTAGTCTTTATCCCTTCCCCTTCTGGAATTTCACAGTTATTAAGCCATAAAATACTTTGGACGTGTTGCGCAATGTCATTCATGCGATCGGAGTTTGTAACATTAAGAGCATTAATCAATGAAATTACTCTTTCAAAATCCGACATTCTATCGTAATTATTTACATATTCAATAATCGGTATCTGACCTGGAATATTTGGATATACAATCGGTTCTCCTGTGTATCCTCTTCCAAATTCTGAAGTTATGATAAAGATTGTGTCGGCGGAATAGCATGTGAATTCAGTATCACCATTCCTTTTCTGGAAGTAAGTCACTCCTAGAATCGGTTTTCGATAGGCATCATTTCTATATACAACAAAACTGGATTCCGGATTAAGTGAAGCCATTTTAATAATGGATAGAGGATCATCACTCGGCTCGATAAGTCTATATCCAACACCACAAGTTTTGAAATTTTTAGCGATTTGTAGATCGATCGCCGGCTTATTGGAATAGCCCATCATTTCATTTAAAAGGGAAACACCTCTGTCATCAACATCACTGCCGAAACCATCTGCTTCATCTTTAGAACGACGAACATATGTTATAGGGGAACCAAATTCATATTTCAATTTAAAATCTACAATTTGTGCTGCACGGTTGAACACCACGCGAATATTAATATCATCACGAATCGGTTTTTCACGGTCAAGAATTGGTTGTACACCTTTTACATATTCTTTAAGATACTTAATATCAGCAACATTTTCATTGTGTGTTATCATTGCTTCATCAAGTATCGAATAAATATTCCCTTTATTAACTTCTGTTTCATCGGTAAATATCTGTTTCCTTCCCGTAAATACCGGAATTCCATCATTTATGATCATGTGTGTACCACCTTTCATGACGTAACAAAAAAGAACATCAATCAACCTTTTGCGGAAGATGATGCTCTTCAATAACTTTTTATGTTAAATTTTACTTATATGCTGTCCAAAGCAATCATTCCGCATATAAAATAACCGCCTATCGCAAGGGGTGTACGATAAGCGGCCACAAAAGGAAATAAGAATGAGGGGTAAAATGGGTGATACTCATGTCCTTAGACACTTTCTCTACTTTATATGCTACCACCTTTTGGATATGAAATGTATGACACCTCACATATCTAGCACTCTATTTTTAATGAATTCAAATATCTAGTAATTCTTTTAGAGATTGTGCACTGCTCGAGATGCATTTTCTTTGCTACTTCATCTTGTGTCATTCCATCAATGAAAATATATGTAAAAATCAATCTGGTACTTAAATCGGGAATATCATGAATAAATTCTTCGATTTCCAACTTTAATTTTTCAAGTTCTATAACCTGATTGACTAATTTTTCGTGCAGTTTACGGATGCGTTCCCTCCATTTATCTTCACTTGGTCCATTATAACCTGATATCAAAAAACTCCTTAAGGTATAAGGAAACTCGTTAGAAGAGCCATATACCTTTCCATATTCAACAACAGGAGGGTGGTCCTTATAATATTCTATTTTCTTTTTTGTCTCCTTGATACACTGTTCTAAGTGTGTATAATCTGCCAATTGTTCTTTGGTAATCAAATATATCCCTCCTAAATTCCTAAAGTTTCTTGGTCCGTAATTGTCGTCTCAATAACTTTATTTAATTTATCTTGAAGAAATTGTTCAATATTCTCGACTGTATACGGGATGCGTATCAATCCGATACCCTTGCATTTACAATAATTTGTTTTAATCGAATCTCTTTTTCGTACAGATATTAGAGCGGCTTCACCGCCCCATCGATCATACGGTTTAAAATGTTGCGATCCATCATATTCAATGCAAACATTATAGTCCGGAAGGTAAAAATCAAATGGTAACGGCTGTTTATATCTGCAATCATTGAACCGGTATTCTCTCATGTATCGAATATTATTGTTATTCAATATGATCTCGACCTTGCGTTCTCCATGTGATTGCTTGCACTTAGGGCAACCAATGCCTCTTAACAAATGATTTGGAGTTACCATCCATACGTTTCCATCTCTCAAACACTTGCATTTTATTTTTGTATCTGTATTTATGTATTTGCCTAGTACTTGGATATATGGGTTGATTTCGCGAAGTTCATCAATAAACTGTCTATGAGTTTTTTTAATTCCACCGTTACATATTGGACATCCCTGACCTCGTAAAAGCGCATCGGGAGTAGCATTCCAAATATGACCATCGACTCTGCATCTACACTTAATCGTTGCCCTCGCGGTTTTATATTTTCCTATAACTTCTATTTCAGGGTTTTTGTGTGCCATCTCTAAAACGAATTGCTCGTGAGTTTTCGAAAAAGCTTTTTGACGGGCAGCCTTGGCACATTCAGGGCATCCATGTCCACCCATTAATGATTTTGGATACGTCATCCATTCAATCCCATGTATTTTACACTTAAACAACATTTTTCTATGATATCCGTTGTATTCTCCAATAACCTCGACATTTTCATTGACCGTAGCTAATTGTTTTATAAAATCATCTCTACTTTTCATTGCCTTTTTGATTTGTCTCTTTCTCCCACAAATAGAACATCCTTGTCCATTTAATAGAGCATCAGGTGATATGAAAAAAATATTTCCATCGATTAAACATTTACATTCAATCTTTGTTTTCGAATTTACATATTCACCAATTATCTTGATGTTTGGATTTATATCTTTTATTTTTGCTTTAAACGTGGTTGTATTCCATCTAGTCACAAACATCACCTCCTAAATACCAAGCCGGCTTCTAGTAGTAATCGTGACTTTTACTCCATACATATCCGAGACATACAAGGCCAACTGAGCAAGCCCATCCGGTACATCATCATGGTCATTCTTCCCCTGTACGGAATAACTAAGTAGGAACGACATCATAACTCCGTAGTCATCTTTAGGCCTGTATAATGATTTATCTTTAAACAAAACATGTTTTTTTACCCAATCCGCATTTACAATAATCTTGGTTTCTTTGTTCGAAGTGGTCACTTTCGAAGTGATATTACATCTACCGCCTTTTTGTTCAACAAGCTTGTTTACTTCATAAGCAACACGGCTGCCACCATTATTAGATTCAAACTGGCACTGCTGCATATTGTGATTTAAAATAATATTTGCGCAGTTCTCATACTGAATTCCGTAATCTGAGTTATCGTCACAGATACAATCAACGCAATAATAATTTTCTTCGTATTGATAGAGCACCGGAAGAAATAAATAGTCAGTTCCTTTATCCTTCGTGTCGCATATTCCAATAATCGCATCGGGTTCTATAATTTTTCCTTGTTTATCAATCGGAAGTTCAAAATATCTTCTTAAATCATCATCATGGTATAACAGGCCTTCACGCTCGATTGGTTCATTTTTGTAAAGGCATTTATATGAGATTTCATCCATAGAGAGAGCCTGATCATTGAAGAACTCGACTGAAAATCCATTATATTCATAATCAAAATTTGATTTTCCGGTTTTAGGATTAATATCAGGTATTGAAATAAATCTAACCCTATCGCTTCCATCGTATAATTTTTGAATTCTTCCAATAACATCATGTACGGACCATCTTGTGGCTATGTGAAGTTCCTTGCATCCGTCCATTTTCCTTTGTTTTGCATCCACACCATAAATAGACCAGAGTTTATCAAGTCTTGATTTATTCAGTGCTTCCTCGATACCACCTATTAAGTCATCACAATATAAATATCTATTGCATCGAACCTTACCAGCGTTTTTAGAACCGACCGACGTACATTGAAGGTTTGCGTAGGCCTTGGAAGCCTTGTTATAATTTATTGTCTGCATTTTTGCATTGGTATCTTGGAGTTTCACATTGGGGAATATATCACTCCAGCAATATTCCGGATCGGTAGTAATCGATAAAACACCGTCATAGAATTTCCGTGTGATATCATCGCTGTGTGAGTAAAACAAGCTATAATCATCTGGATGTCTGCCAATAATCCATGAAGCAAAAAACTTTTCGGTAGTAGTTTTCTGTGTCCCCGGGGGCATCGATATGCTAACAATGTCTAGTTTGTCATCCTCAAGATCCTGCAATGCCTGAATTAATCCATGTTTAATCAAGTGTTTACGTTTTGGAAGATAAAACATTTCTTTGTATTCGCGATTTTTCTCTAAATACTGCAAATAATCATCGAAAATATAGGGAGCGCGAAATAATAGGCATTCTTCATATAATTTGAAAAACTTCACATTCCTTTTGGCAAGATGGCTGGCCCTATATTTAACCTCTTCGCTGAGCTTCAATGCAGCTTTTAAATCGCCGTCAATGTCAAGCCGGTTTCTTGCGCACCGGAAGAGCAGTTCAAGATTGTTTAAATCATTTAGATCAGTTTTTTTGATTCTGCTAATATTTTTCTGTGTATCTGTAAGCATATAAAAAGAGCCACTCCTTTCTTTCGAAATTAGCGACTCTTACCGTGTCTTTTATATTGATTTGATTTTTCTAAATTGCTTCATGATTTTACATGAATTACAATTTTTCCGATTCTTACAGAAATAACAATTAT
>CALGSR010000137.1 GCA_937902115.1 uncultured Bacillus sp.
CTCTTGACGACTTGTGAAATATTGCTCCACCTCATCATGCAGCTCTTCGATTTCAAATTGGATTCGCTGAATTTCCTCTTCATCCAAGTGCTCGTTTGTAATCCCATTTATGATGGACGTTAAATGGTTTAAGCGGTTCCATAGTTCATCATTTTCGTCCACGTTCTCTGACTCCAAAAATTGTTTCAATTCATGATTCCAAGCCGTCACATCTTTGATATATTCATAGAAGCTACTCATCCAACCGCCTCCTGTTCCCTAATTTCCATTCCATCATTATCCTATGTTTAAAAGGGAGCGATCTTGCCAGCGGACGAACAGTAATATTCGGACAACTCAAAAAGGGACCTATTTGCTCGATGCTAATACATTACTAATCGGTATTTGCATCGAACGAGAACGGCCCCTCGCACATTTATTTATTTGTTAGAAAGTAGCAAACCTATTATTCAAAACGTTCAAAAAATAAATCAGCTTCCTCCTGAACACTTTCTTCATCGACTTTTTCCGGAAGCTCCGGTAATTCTTCAATGCTCTTCAAACCAAAATAGTCAAGAAATTCCTTTGTCGTTCCATAAAGTTTAGCTCGTCCTGCTCCTTCAGCACGGCCAACCTCTTTAATCAAGGCTTTTGCCATTAGCGTATGGAGTGGTCTTTCTGTTTTCACCCCGCGAATTTCCTCTATCTCGACCCTCGTAATCGGCTGTTTATAGGCAATAATAGCCAATGTTTCTAAAGCCGCCTGTGAAAGGGCTGAAGTATGTGGCGACTCAACGAGTTTTTTTAAATAGGGTGAGAATTCTTTTTTCGTTGCCAATTGGTAGGTACCTGCCAATTCAACGAGCATAATTCCCCGCTCTTCGTTCTCATTATATTCCGCAAACAAATCCTTTACGATGCTCTCTGCCATTATTTCATCGATTTCCAACACTTCTGCAATCTGCTTTAAGGAAAGACCCTCATCACCGGCCGCAAATAAAAGACTCTCCACAATCCCTTTCCAATTAATGATGTCCATTGTCATCCACTCCTTCCACGGCTGCTGATACAAAGATGTCAGCGAAATTATCTTCCTGTATAACGGTAATTTCCCGGCGCTTCATGAGCTCCAAGACAGCAAGAAACGTGACAACAATATACTCTTTATTTGGAGACGGAAAAAGCTCGTCAAACCGCATTCGCTGTGTCGTTTTTTTCAATGTATGCATAATATCATTCATTCTCTGTTCAATTGGGATGTCCTGTCGGGTAATCTTCGTTAACATCGGCCTTTGTAATTTTTTTCGACGCAGCAGCTTCTGCAGGGCACCGATCATATCATACAAGGATACATTGAGTGATGCAGGCTGCTCCAGCTCCACATCCTTTGCATATTCGGCCATGTCACTTGGTGGCTTGGTGAACATTAAGCTTCGTTCTTTTTCAAGCGTTTTGAAGCTTTGCGCGACCTCTTTATATTTCCGATATTCAATCAGCTGTTCCACAAGCTCTTCACGCGGATCCCCTTCTGTTTCCAGCGAAAAATCATTCTCTAGTATCTCAGGATCATGAACAGGTAAAAGCATTTTACTTTTAATCGCCAAAAGTGTTGCCGCCATGACTAAAAACTCACTAGCCACATCAAGCTGCAATTCTTTCATTGTATGGATATAGTTTAAGTATTGTTCGGTGATTTCCGCCATCGGAATATCATAGATATCAATTTCAAGGTGATTAATTAAATGAAGGAGCAAATCGAGCGGACCCTCAAATGCATCAATCTTTACATTATATTGCATACATTCCACCAAAACTTGTCTAATTTTTGTTAAAATAAGTTTACTTTAAGTATTAATAGATAAGGAGACCTTTCTATGGCCTATCCTCAAGAATATATTGATTTTCTAGTGCATTTTCACGGGAGCCGCGATTATTTTGAATGCCATGAAATATTAGAAGAATATTGGAAGAAAATCGATCGTGAAAATAAACATTCCATTTGGGTTGGTTTAATCCAGTTAGCGGTTTCTCAATATCATCATCGCAGAGGCAATCTTACAGGTGCCTGCAAAACACTGCAGAAATCGCTTCATATTTTCCGTTCGCAGCCTGAAGAGCTCATATGTTTGGGAATGGACCAGGCTGTTCTAACAAAACAGCTTCAAGCTTCGCTGTCTAAAATGGAACAGAAACAAGGCTACGAGAGCATTAACCTTCCTATCACTGCTCGGGATTTAATGACTCGTTGTCTGAAACGGAGCCATGAATTACACATGAAATGGGGCGGTCCAAGTAATATGACTGATGCCGGGCTTGTACACCGTCATAAGAAAAGAGATCGGACGCAAGTGATACAGGAAAGAGACGAAGCGTTAAGGAAAAGACAAACAAAAGAGACTAACTCTGAAAAAAAGGAGTAAACCCCAACAAAATTTATCTAGTGCCTGCACATCTAGATAAATCATTCGTTGGGAGTCGGACACCTTATGAGTCAGCCTCTTCTTCCTCGCCACATTTATTTAAAAATGCTTTTATCGTGTCATTAGACGTCACGCATTTTTCGGGAAACAGCTCTTTACAAGCCTTTACCATGTTTTTCCCAACACCAATTTGACGATGGGATGGATTTACCGATATATGCTCAATTTGAAAGGTTTGATCATCGACCCAAACGCCTCCGAGTAACCCGATAATATCCTCATCCACTTTCCAAAGGAATAATTGCCGCTTTTCTTCTGTTTCATATTGCTTTATCGTTTGCAGTAACTTTTTCAGATCTTTTTCACTGGGCATGAAAGACAATAAACCCATGGCAATTTTTTCAAAAGCTTTCTTGTACCGTATTAGCATGATTAATCCCTCATTAGTAAAACATTAAATCTAGTTTTAACGTTTCAAAAGAATTTTAAACTGAACTATTCGTTAAACTGTTGTGATGATGAAGTTCCTAACACTTTTACATCATACATAATCTATCATCATCTTTCAATCTTGAATAATATGCAAGCATATGCGTTTGAATGCCTCCGAATTTTAAAAATGCCCTACCAACCGTAAGAACTGCATTTCGTGATTTCCTGCATTCTCCTCCCGCTCACTAAAAAACTAGTTTCATATCAATGCCACGACATTATTTTACACGAATATACATAATTATTCCAATCAATTTCACATTGAAGCCAAGTGTGCAAAATATTTCTATTAATGATGTCGTGTTCCTTTTCTTTACTTTGGTTATCATATATATTGTAACCTAGGAATAGTTGCAGAAGAAGAGTAAAACCTTTCCATTTCGGCAATCGTCAATTGATTTGAAAGGAGGAAACAACTCCTGCACTAAGGAACAAGCCCTTGGTACGAACCGTCATTTCAGCATTTTATCCAGAATCAGACCCAACTTTACAACCGAAGGAGGATATCTTATGAAAAACATAAAAATTATTATGCTATTATTCTTGTCATTGCTTATTCTGCCGATAACAACGCTGGCAGATGCCGCTATTGGGGATATGATTATCACCCTTGGTGAAAATCTGACGGAGGAGCAAAAACAGGCCATATTATCTGAAATGAATGCCCCTGAGGATGCCCAGATAATCACCGTCTCAAATGCTGAAGAACACCAATATCTCGGAAATTACATCGCCAAATCACGCATCGGCACTAAGGCGCTTTCTTCTTCTGCGATAACAATCGCAGAAAAAAACTCTGGCTTGGTGGTCGAGTCGAAAAATATTGATTGGGTTACCGATGAAATGTATCTGAATGCACTGATTACAGCAGGTGTAAAGGATGCTAAGATTTATATTACCGCTCCATTTGAAGTTTCCGGAACT
>CALGSR010000138.1 GCA_937902115.1 uncultured Bacillus sp.
GTGCAAGCAAAGAAGTTAAATGATAAAGAAATTCCACAAAATGAACAGCAAGTTGATTGATATAGTAACAAGAACAAGATTGTGAAGGAAATGGGAGATGATATTTATCCATCCTCTCCTATTCCTTGACGGCATCATAATAGGAAATAATCCTGAAGGAGCGATTCAAGAATGGGTAAATATTTCGGTACTGATGGAGTACGCGGGGTGGCAAATACAGAATTAACACCTGAGTTAGCTTTTAAATTAGGGCGTAGCGGCGGATACGTATTAACGAAAAACAAAGAACGGCCAAAAGTATTGATTGGCCGCGATACACGAATATCCGGCCATATGTTGGAAGGGGCACTTGTCGCCGGACTACTCTCCATTGGTGCAGAGGTTATGCGCTTAGGGGTTATCTCCACACCAGGCGTTTCTTATTTAACAAAGGCAATGGGAGCACAGGCAGGCGTCATGATTTCTGCTTCTCATAACCCGGTTGCTGATAACGGAATAAAATTCTTTGGTCCTGATGGCTTTAAATTATCAGATGAACAGGAATTGGAAATTGAGAAATTGATGGATATGGAAAGTGATGAACTGCCAAGACCAATCGGTGCAGATTTAGGTCAGGTGAATGATTATTTTGAAGGCGGTCAAAAGTATCTTCAATACTTAAAGCAGACGGCTGATGAGGATTTTTCCGATATCCATATTGCTTTGGACTGCGCACATGGAGCGACATCCAATCTTGCTACCTATCTATTTGCGGATCTGGATGCAGACATTTCAACAATGGGGGCATCGCCAAATGGCCTGAATATCAATGACGGTGTCGGTTCAACACATCCCGAAACATTGGCAGCCTATGTGAAGGAGAAGGGAGCCGATATTGGCCTCGCTTTTGATGGTGATGGCGACCGTTTAATTGCCATTGATGAAAAAGGAGACATTGTTGATGGCGACCAAATCATGTACATTTGTGCGAAATATATGAAGGAACATGGGCGCTTGAAGCATGGAACAGTCGTTTCCACTGTGATGAGTAATCTTGGCTTTTATAAAGCATTAGAGGCTCATGGAATAGCAAGTATTCCAACAGCAGTAGGCGATCGTTATGTAGTGGAAGAAATGAAAAAGGGCGGTTATAACTTAGGCGGTGAACAGTCCGGTCATATTATTTTTCTCGACTACAACACAACAGGTGATGGACTTTTAACAGGTGTCCAGCTCGTCAATATTATGAAGCTGACAAAAAAACCACTCTCAGAGCTTGCCGGAGAAATGAAAAAATTCCCGCAGATACTCGTTAATATTCGTGTGACAGATAAACATCATGTGACAGAAAATGAAAAGGTTGCATCAGTGATTGCTGAAGTGGAAAAAGAAATGAACGGAAACGGACGGATTTTAGTCCGCCCATCCGGAACAGAGCCGTTGGTTCGCGTCATGGCAGAAGCTTCTACAGAAGAACTTTGTGCAGCCTATGTGAACCGGATTGCAGCTGTTGTAAAAGATGAAATGGGACTGGCAGAAGTATAGTAAGATGTAATTTTATATGCACAAGGGCACGTTATCTGTCCTTGTGCATATTTTATTTATAGGAAACCTTTTACAGCCATGTGAAATTAATCATGATTGACGAAGGTTTTTATTTCATGTATGATATTTTTGTTTCTATTCACATGAGAAACACATTAATTGGAAAAAGGGAGGGGGAACAGCACCTGTTTGACAGTGGATTTTTAAAGCGCCTGGACTAATCCTTATGGACGATCAGTATGGATTTAGTTGACGAGGAGGAGGTTTATCGAAGTTTTCGGCGGATGCCTCCCGGTTGTTCAGCACAATCGACAGTCCTTCTTTAAATCATTGAGGCAACTTAATGGACAAAGAGAAGGGAATGCTGACTGAAAATAATACTGAAATGCGGGGACAAGTTGCCCCGTAATCGTTCAAAATTTGCCTTTCTTGCCTGAAAGCGACCGATTGCTTAGGAGGGTTTGAAAGCCAGTCTTATATTTTGAACACAGGCTTCTTGTCCCTCATATGGGAGGAAGAAACTTTTATGTGTGGAATTGTTGGTTATATTGGTACAGAGGATGCGAAGGATATTTTGTTAAAAGGATTAGAGAAGCTGGAGTACAGGGGGTATGATTCAGCTGGAATCGCAGTTATGGGTGAGAAATGTGTTCGGATTTTTAAGGAAAAGGGACGCATTGCTGATTTACGTAGAATCGTTGACCCAAACCTTTTTGCTAATATTGGGATAGGACATACACGCTGGGCGACACATGGTGTACCAAGTAAGAATAATGCCCATCCGCATCAAAGTGCCTCAGGACGTTTCACACTGGTTCATAATGGGGTAATTGAAAATTATGAAGGGTTAAAGCGCGAATATTTAATGGATGTTCCGCTTTTGAGTGATACGGATACGGAAGTAATTGTGCAGTTGTTTGAGATTTTCGTGGGTGATGGCCTTTCTGTAGAGGAAGCTTTCCGAGCAACGCTTAAGCAGCTAAAGGGTTCCTATGCAATTGCCTTAATCGATGAACAAAATCGGGATATGATTTATGTTGCGAAAAATAAATCTCCTCTTCTGATTGGACTAGGGGATTCATGCAATGTTGTGGCTAGTGATGCCATGGCGATGCTGCAGGTGACCGATCAATTTGTTGAAATTATGGATCAGGAAATCGTGATTGTAACAACAAGCGGTACGACGATCAAAAATCTTGATGGTGCTGCTATTGAGCGCAGTCCATATACAGCAGAACTTGATGCAAGTGATATCGAAAAAGGAACGTATCCGCATTTCATGCTAAAGGAAATTGATGAACAGCCGCTTGTGATTCGTAAAATTATCCGGGAGTATCAAAATGAAGCTGGAGCATTAATGGTGGATCAAGAGATCATTGATGCAGTAAGCGGGGCAGATAGAATTTATATAATTGCAGCCGGAACCTCTTATCATGCAGGTCTTGTCGGCAAGCAGTATATTG
>CALGSR010000139.1 GCA_937902115.1 uncultured Bacillus sp.
ACGATATACGATTGATGCGGCAGGCATTGAAGTAAAAGGTAATTGGTGGGATATGAATTTTCAAGTTTTACGGCATGGTAAAGTCGTAGGTGAAGTGAGCAAGGAGTGGTTCACTTGGGGCGATAGCTACAAGGTTCAAATTATAGATGAAGAGATGGAAACCATTGTGATTGCACTCGTTATTGCCATTGATTGTGTGAAGGCCGATCAAGCAGCAGCTTCCTCAGCATCAACAACATCATTTTAAAGTAGAAGTTAAAATTAATAGTATTTATTCCTTTTGTCGTGTTTGCGCTTTCGTTAGTGCCGAAAAAAGTACTATAAAGGAAATTATTTGTATGTAATAAAGGTGAATCAGTAATTCTGTTGGTGATTAATTATAATGTGAGGTGAGTGTGTTGTGAAAAAGTATAAAATATTAAAATTATTTCGCATCTATGGTCCAATTATTCTCGGCATTACAATCGGTATCATTCAAAATTTACTTTTAGGTGTTATTCTAGCAATTATATGTATTTTGATAGACTTACTATTTATTGAACCAAAGCTGCCTCTAAGAAGAAAGAGACGTGAAGGTGAAATCTTTATTATTGAGCCTGTAAAAAATAAGTTTTATTTCGCAAAAGTTATTAAGACGAAAATTCCAATAGATGATCCGATAATGAATGAAGGACATTTGGTATATGTTTATAATCAGACAGATACACCAATGAATATCCCTGAATATTTAGATCCTAATAATTTAGTCATTCCACCTCAAATCGTCGACAATAAAGGATGGAAAAGAGGGTATTTCCAAACGATTGGTTTTAAAGAAGTAACCAATCAGGAACGTGAATTTAATTATGGCTTTTGGGATATTAAGACTAACAAGTTTGTTAATGAAGAAGGGAAAGAACTAAATCAAGTGCCTAATATGTATAGCTTTTTTTGTATTTCAAGCTACGGATCTATTACTCAGGAGTTAAAAGAGGAATTAGGCTTGTCATATCATTATTAAGCTAACCTTTGCGGAGAAGGGGAGGATAAATAAATGTCAATTTCTTAAATATAAATGCGCAGCGAATGGCAGGCTGCGCATTTATATTTATTTTCGAACTTGAAGCTACATATTCCAGCCGCGTTGGTACGGCACAGGTGCTTCAATGCTGACACCTAGTTCTTTGGCTGCGGTTCTAGCCCAGTATGGATCGCGCAGCAGTTCACGGCCAATGATAATCACATCAGCACGCTCGCTTTGTAGAATTTCCTCTGCCTGCAGTCCGGTTGTAATCAGGCCGACGGCACCGGTTGGAATCTCTGCTCCGTGTTTAATTTTCTCAGAATATGGCACTTGGTAGCACGGATAGACATTGATTTTTGCCGGAACGATTGCGCCTGTACTGACATCAATTAAATCCACGCCCTGCTCCTTCATGAAAGAACAGTATTGGATGTAATCCTCTACATGAAGCCCTTCCTTATGATAATCTTCGGCTGAGATACGGACAAAGAGTGGACCGTCCCATACGGTTTTCACGGCTTCGATGATTTCTTTTAGGAAGCGATAGCGGTTTTCTGCACTGCCTCCGTATTCATCTTGGCGGTGATTAACAAGAGGGGATAGAAATTGATTAATTAAATAGCCATGGGCCCCATGAAGTTCAATCACATCAAAGCCAGCCTTTTTAGCTCGTTCTGCACCTAACTTGAAGGCTTCTATTGCATGCTGAATATCCTCAATCGTCATTTCCTTCGGTGTCTTGTATGTTTCGTTAAAAGCAACTGCAGAAGGAGCGACAATTTCCCCCTCTAATTGCGCTTTACGACCTGCGTGTGCTAACTGAATGCCGGTTTTGCAGTCATAAGCTTTTATTTGCTCGGTTATTTGTTTCAACCCTTCGATATGTACATCATCCCAAATTCCTAAATCATTTGGAGAAATTCGGCCCTCCGGTGCAACAGCTGTCGCTTCTTGAATGATAAGACCGGTTTGTCCGACCGCGCGGCTCACATAATGTGTGACATGAAAAGGTGTCGCGATGCCGTCTTCCACAGCAGAATACATGCACATCGGTGCCATCACAATTCGGTTCTTTAATGTGAGGTTTTTAATCGTATAAGGTGAAAATAGTTTTGCATCCATGAAATTTCGTCATCCCCCTTTATAGCTTCTCAATCCCTATTATAACAAGATTCGCAAAAAACAATGAAAAAAAGGCATTGCGAAAACTTGAAAGTCCGCAATGTCTCTTTTTCCCACCTATAAATAACCCCGTTATGATAAATTCTGTTTTATTTCCTCACTAATGACTTTTCCTAGGTGCTTCGATTGTTCGGTTGCCGCTTTGATGCATGCCATGACAGCTTTGTCTACTTCATGTGCTGCCAATGTATTTAATCCCGCTTCAGTGGTGCCGCCGGGACTTGTCACTTCCTTACGCAGCTGGGAGGCAGGTTTTGGTGAAGATGCAAGCATTTCCGCAGCGCCTATGAAGGTCTGGATGATAAAGTCTTTCACCATCTCCTGTTCTAAGCCAAGTTCAACCGCGCTTTTCTCCATCGCTTCATATAAATAATAAATATAGGCGGGTCCGCTTCCGGAAAGCCCGGTGACTGCATCGAGCTGTTCTTCTTGAACAAGTTTGGCAATTCCTGCTGTTTGCAAAATTTTCTCTGCCAGCTCAGTCTGTTCTCTCGAAACATGCTTGTTAACGGCAAAACCTGTAGCGGATTTTCCAATCGTTGCCGAGGTATTCGGCATCGCTCGAACAATCGAAAGTTCTTTTCCGACTAAACTTTCCAGGCTTTCAAGCGAAACCCCGGCTAGGACGGAAATCAACAGAGCATTGTCCGCTAAAAGGTGCTTAATCGCAGTAAGTGACTGAGCAACATCCTTCGGTTTCATCGCCAGCAGTACAGCATCGGCCTCTTTCAGCATGTTTTCTATGTCATAAGAAGCGGAAACCCCGTATTTTGCATTTAATTCATTTAGTCTTTCTTCGTTGCTGCGGTTGGTCACCCAAATATTTTGCGGCTCCAGCAGTTTGTTCTCAACCATGCCGGCAATTAAGGCCTCTGCCATCGAACCAGCACCAATAAACCCTATCTTTTTCATAAAAT
>CALGSR010000140.1 GCA_937902115.1 uncultured Bacillus sp.
ATGTGAAGAAGGAACAATCGGAAAAAGATAAAATTAAAAAAGTGGGGAAAACTGATAAATTTCTTGCTTGGATGACGAAGAAAACAATCACTTTTCGTTGGGTAATTATCTTTATGGCCGTTCTCGCAGCTGGTATTGGTATTTGGGTAGACTTAGATGCGGATGCCCAAACAGATATGGAAACCTTCATGCCGCAAGAGACCCAGGAACTAAAAGACATCCATCAATTGCGCGATATTGTTGGGACGACCGATCAAGTATCCATTGTCTATGAAGGCGATGATATTGTTTCAAATCAAGTCTTGACATGGGTCGACGAGTTAACAGAAAGCATTGGGAAAGAATTTCCTGATGTCGTGGTAGACACAAAATCAGTGACGAACATCGTTAGACGAATGAATGAGGGCGAGTTGCCAAGTGGTGCAGAATGGAATGAACGACTGGCTGACATCCCTGAAGAACAGTTAAAGCTCTTCTTAAATGAATCGCAAACAAAGGGAGTTATTACTGTAGGAATTAAACATTTAGAAGCAGATGCTTTAAAAGCATTTATTGCTGATTTAGGGGCTTATTTAGAAACGAATGAGTTTGATATGATTGATACGACCATTACGGGAAAAGCGGTTTTAGATGTGGAAATGATGGAAGGATTAACAACGGGAAGGTATCAAATGACGCTGCTTGGAATGGGGCTTGTTTTCCTCAGTCTGCTCGTTTTTTACCGTCATCCGCTCAAAGCACTGATTCCTTTGCTGCCGATTATCTTTATTGTCGGATGGTCAGGGCTAGTGATGTACTTTTTAGATATAAGTTACACACCGCTCACGGCGACACTGGGAGCATTAATTATTGGGATCGGTACAGAATTCACTGTGCTCGTCATGGAGCGATTTTATGAGGAGAGAGAGAAAGGTTCGCAAAGGATCGATGCGATTATCTCGACAAATAAAAACATCGGAAAAGCCATATTGGCGTCTGCATTAACAACGATCGGCGGATTTAGCGCACTGCTTGCCTCTGATTTTGTCATTTTAAACAATTTTGGCATGATGACACTGATTAATATATCACTCGCGTTATTTTCAACATTTATTGTCATGCCGCCAATCATGATTATTTTAGACCGCTTTATCAAAACAAAGCCTGCACAATCATGAAATAGAAAAACATACTGAAGGTGATTATTTGCGGAATGTAACGGAACAAATATTCAAAGGAGCTATTTCTGTTTTTATAAAAAAAGGACTGCAAGCCACAACGCAAGAAGTAGCAAATGAAGCTGGTGTTGCAGAAGTAACCTTGTATCGCAAGTTTTCTACAAAGGAAAATCTCTTTATTACCGTAATTAAAAGTGTATTGGAGAAAAAATTCGATTCGCGTATTTTGGAAATTGCCAAAGAAAAAGATACGGAAAAATTTTTAATAAATATCTTAGAAGAGCGATTAGACTTATTAGCGAAAAATAATGAGTTGGTAAAAATGCTTTTATCGGAAAGTTTGCGCGGAAATTTAACGAAAGAAATTAATTTACCGGAAATCATTTTTTCAAGTTTAAAAAAGGGGTTAGAATCCCATTTTAATCTTACCAATCAAACAGTAGATATCGACTTTTGTGCCAGACAATTGGGCGGCATCCTTTTAAGTTACGTTGTCCTGCCTAACGGACAAGGATTTAACGAGTTAACAGCAGAAGAGAAAAAAGAAGTCGTAAGAAAACATGTAAAATCAGTCCTTGCCACTCTATAAAGGTGGGACAAGGTTCCAGGTTCACTGTCCCAGAGTGGGACAACGAACCCGGTCCCTTGTCCCTGTTAGATTCGTTGCAAAATCTTTCCATAGCTTTGTAGACTGTTATTTTGCGTGTATTCATCCGTTTTTCTTAACGTTTCAACAATGGCTGGCATATCCAACGCTTGTACCAGCTCCGTTATGGCTTGAACCCCAGCGTCGGCATGGGTTTCCCT
Organism: uncultured Bacillus sp.; assembly: GCA_937902115.1. GTDB lineage: Bacteria > Bacillota > Bacilli > Bacillales > Cytobacillaceae > Bacillus_BD. Next base: position 1,965 of record CALGSR010000140.1, read on the forward strand.
TTCATCAGCGGTCTGCAAAAGTGGTGTGACCATGTGATCCGATGGTTTGTCAAAATAGGAACCTATGGCGCCAGATTGATACGCATATTTTCCTAATGAATTTCCTGGATTCTTCCGCATTCCCGCGAACATACTTTGCGTATCATATGTCACAGAATTGGACTCAGGCATATTTAACGGAACATCTTCTAATCTGCCCAAAACCTTATAAGCGCCAATCGTCATATCATGGAAGGCTTCCAGTAAATCAAACTGGACAGCTTCAGCCGCTTTCAAGATATCCATATAAAGGATAGGCACCTTCGTTTCTTCAAAGAAATCCCGGATCATCCCACTAACCGTTAAATATCCAGGGCCGTGGCTAGTGATATAAATTTGCCGTCTAAAACCTTGTTTTAGTAAGGACTTTGCAATCTGGTCCAAATATG
>CALGSR010000141.1 GCA_937902115.1 uncultured Bacillus sp.
ACATCGAGTGGACGAACACCTTTCAATCGAGACACTCCCGAAATGTGTTTGACGTGGATCATGTTCAAATTGTGAATGTAGAGGTTGCCACTTGCCCCCCTTACCTCATACCACAAAGCGCTATCATCAGAATTCATGAATGGTGTGACATAGGCAGCATTGACGGGGATGATGCTCTCTGGTTGCATTCGTATGTCGCGCTGAATAATTGCATAACCGTTCCCATCTTCATTTCGAGAAACTTCCAGTTGATTCATGAGTTCAAAACCGCTCATATTTTGATTGGGAACATTGATTAATACATCAGACGCCTGATTATTCACTGTGTTAAATTGCTGATGCAGTTTTATAGGTAATGATGAAACGCTGTTTGCCAATCGACTTACCACAGAAAATATTGTTTCATTGGTGACTAGCGTTGAATTGTCGATCCCCCAAAACGTCCGGCCCATCCAATTGACAAAATTATAGCCTGCACCTTTCCATCCAGCTGCCGCTCCTCTTGTTGCCATCCGAACCGATGACCTAATTCGTTGATGCCATTTCAATTTCTCACCGCCTTTCAAAGATCATTTATTGAAACGAACCGAATATTCCCGCTACCTGTTGACGCTTTAGCAAATCGTGCTTGGACAAACGCTGTGATGATAGCTGCTATTGGATCAATACGCTCCCTCGATTTCCTCTTGGAAAGACGTATACTTTCGTTTTCAGCCATTTCAATGATTGCGTTTCCGATAGCCCATGTTAAGAGCTCATCGCCTTCATGTGTTATTTTTTCTGAATACGTCTGATCCCTAAATTCCTTTGTGGGTTCACTTAACGTCTGATATCCTTGTCGAATTTCTACAGTTTTAAAGCCTTTCGCTTCCATGTTTTGAGCAAATTGAGTGGCACCGTACGGGTCGTAACACAATAGAACCGGATTCCATCCTTCTTCTTCTACAGTCCGTGCTATCCAATCTTCTATATGAGAGAAGTCAACCACCGCACCCGGTGTATCACTCAACCATTTCTTCTCCATCCACAATTGATAGGGAACCCTGTCCTTTGCTTGTCTTTCTCGTAAAGCATCTTCGGGAATAAATGAATGCTGCTTGACGTGATAACCGTAATCCATTGGAAAGACAAACCCTACAGAGGTTAAATCTATCTTCTTCGATAAATCCACTCCGATATATACGTCTCGCCCTGTTAAGTCCGGCAGTTTCTTGGCTTTGCACTCATTCCATTTGGATAGCGGCATATAACCGCCTTGTTTTTGGTCAATCCAAATGTTTTTCGTGAGGAAATTCCTCATTTTTTCGGGTACATCCAAGGCAACTTTTAATTGTCTTCGAAGATAATTAATGCCTTCGGGATAAGATGCTAGGATTGGATTTGCTTTTTCCCAATTTCGTTCATCTGTAATGTCGTCTCCCTCATCCAAGCTGTTAATCATAACGAAATATTCGTCATTCGTAATTGGATTGTCTGGATCCAAAATTTGTCGAACGTATTGATATTCCACACGATAACAAGGATGATCCAATTCAAAACCAGCTGTAGTAATGATGAATAACAACGGCTGGGGTCTTGCACCTTGTCCGGAATCTCCGATATCGTATATTTCGGATGTTTCGTGGGCGTGATATTCATCTATTATGAAACATGAAGGAGAAGTACCGTCTCCGGTTTTCCTATCCTCTTTAGACAACGGCTTGATGATCGATCCGCTTTTCAAGTGCGTAATAGTTCCGTATGCAATTTTGAAACGATCTCTTAAATCTTCGTTCCCGAGTATCATGCCTTCAATTTCATCCCAAACAAGTTTTGCTTGGTCCTTTTTGGTGGCAGCACAATATACCTCTGCAAACGGTTCTCCAAAAGCCGATGCGTCATAACTACCTACGCCGCCCAGTGATTGAGATTTGGCGTTTTTTCTTCCCACTTGCCAATATGACTTCTTAAAACGTCTGTATTCCGTATCGCGAAGAATCCACCCATAAACATTTCCAAAGATAAACTTTTGAATAATGTGAGGGTCGATATATTGACCTGCGAGGACTCCTTTTCTATGTTTGAATAACCTCATCCAATCAAGAAACCGTTCTCCCCTTGCTTCATCGAAAATATACGGAAATTCATCAGTGTTTTCACGTTCCAAATCAAACAAAAAACGCTGACACGCCCATTTGTGCTCAATGCAACCTGGGATGTCACCGTTTAAAACTTTCCTGCTGTATTCAATTAACTCTTGCCTTAGCGACATTAAACATCACCAAATTTACGTTCGAACTCTGATTTTTCATTTTCCCCCGTTTGTGGAATGACCAACTTCAACCGTGAAGAGATGGTCAGGCCGAGGTCTGCAGCCGCTTGTCTGCATTCAGTAAATAACGTGTTCTTCGCCCGTAGCAATTTTGGATAATCGTCATTCGCAACAGTTATTTTTCTGCCGTCATCTGTCTGAACGGTTTCAGTAGGCTTGATTTTCTTCATATCACGCACTAGCTGCAGATACTGATACTTAGAATCTAAATAACGGGCCAGAGCATCCACATCCAAATTGGAGAAAATATCAAGCTTCAATAATTCGGAAGCCAGTTGTTCAAATTCCTTTTTTTGCGTTGCTGTTAGATATGAAGGAGCAACTATATTGTCAGTTGGACCACGCATTTTTTCTTCATGTTGCTGCCGCCTACCGATTTCATCCTTGGTTAAATGCTTCGATTTGCCTTTTCCTTGGATCACTGCCAAGGGCTGTTTATTCCTTCCTGCCATCCACTTCACCTCCTTGCCTAAAAAATATTTCAAAAACGGGTTTTTTTACACGGAAAAC